>JAHFAP010000286.1 GCA_023250495.1 Deltaproteobacteria bacterium
GCTGGCGTTGTTCGTCGTCAACGCCAACGTCGTGGCACAGCCTGACTGGAAGAAAGATTGGGAGATCGCTCTGCAAGCGGCAAAAAAGGAGGGCCAGGTCGGCATCTACATCTATCGCTACGAGCCGGTGCTGGAAGCATTCAAGAAGGACTACCCCGACATCAAAGTATTCGCTGTGACTGGGACGGGGGCGCAGCTCGGCACCAGGATCGTGACGGAAAGGAGAGCGGAAAAATACATCGCCGACGTCTTCAGCGCAGGGCCGAACTCCGCCTTCAACATTCTTTATAAGGCAAAAGCTCTCGACCCGCTGAAGCCGACGTTCATACTGCCGGAGGTTTTGGATGAGTCGAAATGGTTCGGCGGAAGGCATAACTTTATCGATCCCGATGGAAAATATATATTCGGCTACCTGGCGAACTCCAGCTCGGCGCAGCTTTATTACAACAGCAACCTCGTGCAGACGAAGGAGTTCAAATCTCATTGGGATCTGGTGAACCCGAAATGGAAAGGGAAAATCGTCTCGCTCGATCCACGGCTCACCGGCCTCGGGCAGACGATGCAGTTTCTTTATTACCACCCGGAGATGGGTCCGGAGTTTGTCAAGAAATTTTTCGGCTCGATGGACATGACCTTCAGCAAAGAGTTCCGCCAGATGACCGACTGGATGTCGCAGGGAAAATTCGCCATCTGCGTCGGCTGCAAAGACTCGGACCGGGCCAAGAACCAAGGCTTGCCGGTGGACAGCTTCGAGACCAGCCTGTGGAAGGAGGGCGGGGCCTTTTCCACCGGCGGCGGCAGTTTGAGCCTGCTAAGCCGCGCGCCGCATCCCAACGCCGCGAAGGTTTTTGTGAATTGGCTGCTCTCTCGCAAGGGGCAGAGCGCCTTGCAAAAGCTTGCCGATGTCGATGATCCGCCGAATTCGCGCAGGATCGATATTCCGAAGGACGATGTTCCGCTCTCCAATCGAGTCATTGAAGGCAGAAGATACCTGGACGTGGGCCGTCCCGAGTGGCAAGATTTAACGCCGATCTTCCAACTTGCGAAGGAGATCATGGCGGCGAGAGAGGGAAGGAAGGAGTAAGGCATGCTGAGCAGAGAAGAGAATGCGTACTTGACTCAAGTCGGTCCCGGCACGCCGGCGGGTGAACTGCTGCGGCGCTATTGGCACCCGGTGGCGGTGGCTGGCGAGCTGACGGAAGAGAAGCCGATCAAGGCGGTGAGAATCCTGGGGGAAGATCTGGTCGTGTTCCGCGATAAAAAAGGTAGATATGGGCTCGTTGCTGAGCGCTGCTCGCACCGGCGCGCCTCTCTGGCCTTTGGCAAGGTTGATGAGGAGGGGATTCGCTGTCCCTATCATGGATGGAAGTACGACCTCCGTGGCCGTTGTCTGGAACAGCCGGCGGAGCCTCCGGAGAGCACGTTCAAGGACCGCGTCCGTCACCCCGCCTATCCCGTGCAAAAGCTGGCGGGCCTCCTGTATGCTTATCTCGGCCCCGAGCCTGCTCCGCTTTTGCCCCGCTGGGATGTGCTCGTGAGAGAGGACGGCAAGCGCTGGACGATCATCGATACGCTGCTCGACTGTAACTGGCTCCAGCCGATGGAGAACTCGGTCGACCCTGCGCACCTCTATTGGCTCCACGGCGAATCCGGCCACCTCGTCGGCCATTCGCCTCAGTATCACGAGAGCCATGAATTCATCCGCTTTGAGTGTGGAATCATGAAGCGGCGCACTACGCCCGGAAAGAAGCCGACGGACCCGCCTGCCCTTGATCAGCACCCGCTCGTGTTTCCGACGATCCTGCGGCACGTGGCTCGATTGAAGGAGGACCAGGGGGGCTATCGCCACAATATGCAGATCCGCGTGCCCGTGGACGACACCCACACGCAGGTGTACCGCGTCAACTTCGTGCCCACTCCCACGGACCGCTCGCCGGAAGATCGCGATCCGCCATTCGAGTATTGCGAGCTGAAAAACCGAGACGGCATCTATAATATGAGCATGGTGCCGGCGCAAGACGCGATGGCCTGGGAGACTCAGGGGAAGATCACTGACCGGACCCAGGAAAACCTCGGCGCTTCCGACAAGGGAGTCATCATGCTTCGTAAGCTCCTAAAAGAGCAGATCGACGTCGTGCGCAGTGGCGGCGATCCGCTTGGAGTCATCAGAGATCCGGATAAGAACAAGATCATCGAATTCGACGTCATCAATGAGAGGATCGGGTTGTACCGAGAAAGAAAGCCTTCAGCAGTCAGCCATCAGCATTCAGCAGTAAACGGCTAGCTGAAGGCTGATCGCTGATAGCTACTAAAAAAGAGAGGAGCGTATATTTTCATGGCAGCCGAGAAAGTCGAGAAGTTGGACCTCAATCAATTGCCCAGGGTAGATACCTACCGGACCTGGCAGGAGGCGCAGAAAATTCCGATCATCAACGGATTCTTCGTGGAGGATATCAAGACCGTCGAAGTCGCTCCGTGGGCGCTGACCGGCGGGCTGGGGGCCTTCATCGTGCTTGACGGCACAGGAGGGGTCAACGATGCCTACGTCTGTGAGATTCCGCCCGGAGGAAAACTCAAGCCGCAGAAGCACCTCTACGAGGAGATGGTCTACGTCGCCAAGGGGCACGGCGCTACTACGGTCTGGCAGAGAGACGGGAAGAAGCACAGCTTTGAGTGGGGGCCGGGGAGCCTCTTCGCCATCCCGCTCAACGCGCACTACCAGCACTTCAACGGCAGCGGGAGCGAGCCGGCGCGCTACTTCGCGGTCACCAACAGCTGCTTTATGATGAACCTCTTCCACAATCTCGATTTCATCTTCAGCGACGATTTCACGTTCAGCGATCGCTTCGATCCAAGCGTCGATGACTACTTCAGCGGCAAGGGAACCATTCACGGCCGCTTCTTCATGTCCACCAACTTCGTTGCCGATACCCATACGGCTGCGCTGAAAGACTACAGCGAGCGCGGCGCCGGCGGGACCAACATGAAGTTCGACCTGGCGGGACAGACCATGGGCTGCCACATATCCGAATTTCCGGTCGGGACCTACAAGAAGGGGCACCGCCATGGCCCGGGCGCTCACGTGATCATTCTCGGCGGCCAGGGATACTCGGTGCTTTGGCCCGAGGGGCAGGAGATGCAGCGGGTTGACTGGAGACAGGGGAGTGTCGTCGTGCCACCCAATCAGTGGTTCCACCAGCACTTCAACTCCGGCGCCCGGCGGGCCCGCTACCTGGCTCTTCGCTGGGGAAGCTGGAGGTTCCGCTTCATGAAGTTGACCGACAGCGAGGGATCCACCTATACCAATATCAAGCAGGGCGGAGGGCAGATCGAGTACGAAGACGAAGACCCGAGGATCCACCGGGACTTCGAGGCCGCGGTCAGGAAGGCCGGGGCTGTCTGCCAAATGGGGGAGCATCACCCCAGGTGCAGTGAGAGGGCCGCTGTCAAGGCGGGCTAGATCCATCACTGGATTGACGACCGGTACGCTATTGGAATAGACGTGAGCCATGGCAGAGAAGCCGGAACAATTCTCGATGGCTGATGCGACAGTTCCCGCTGTCAACGTAAGATTCGGCGCCTGGAAGGGATCGCTCAACCGGGGAGCAGGCCTCATGGCGCTTCTGGTAGGCGGCATGGGGTTTTACGTCGTCTATCCTCTGGTCCTTATTCTCATCAACAGCTTCAACGTCGCGACGATCGCCGAGCCGCCGCTCTACGGGCTGCAAGCATGGAGGGACGCCTTCAGCGAGCCGGGAATCTTGCGGTCCCTGTGGAACAGCGTCAGAGTCGGCGTGACGCTTCAGGTATTCGCGCTCCCGCTCGGCATATTCATCTCCTGGCTGCTGGCCCGGACG
>JAHFAP010000092.1:0-9731 GCA_023250495.1 Deltaproteobacteria bacterium
CTGAGTGCGAAGGGCTCAGAGTGACACACGAAGGGTTCTGAGCAGAGCGAAGAATCTCCATTGCTCTCTGGCACCGGCTTGCGGGTCTCAAAACAACCCACTCCCAGGCCGGCGGTTATTTGACATGGGCCTCCTTTATATGTAACCATGCCGAACAGTGAGTCGCTTCAAATCCAAATCGGGTCGCAACCTATCTCTCCTCGCCGGCTCCCTATTCATCTTTTTCGTAATTTTTGCCACGCCCCATCTCGTCCATCACTCTTTCGACGAGTCCCAAGCGACCGCCTGCCAGGCCTTCGCCATCGCGAAAGGCTGCCACATAAAACCGGTTTCTGTGACCGGCCTTCCCGTAGACCAGCTTATTATTGAAGAGTTTTCTGTATCCCTAGAGATTTGGATTCCCTATTTCTCCCCTTCTCCATTTTCCCAAAGAGCGCCTCCCGAAGCCTAGCCTCCGACACGCCACTGCGACCGGGTATAAGCGTAGTTTCCCCTTGAGAGAAACTCGCTGATTGCGGTCTATCGAAGAAGAATCCGGCCAAAGGACGCCCTTTAGTCGGACAGCGTTTTACTTGTCAGGAGGAAAAGATGAAAAAGTTCTTGGCCGTAATCTGTGCTGCTATTTTAACTTTCGCTCTTTACAGCGGCTTGGCTCATGCCCACGGCGTGATTGGGCAAAGGTTTATTCCCTCGACGCTTGCCATAGAAGATCCGTTTCCATCCGATGAGATGGATCTGTTGACCTTCAACAGAGGAAGCAAAGACAAAGAAGGAAGAGAGACCAGTTTTGGGTTTGAATTCTCCAAGCGCCTTACCCCTGACTTCGCTATAGCAATCGGATGGAAATATCTTTTGGTTGATCCCACTGAGGGGTCAAAGGCATCCGGCGCCGCCAATCCGGAGTTCAATTTCAAATACGCATTGCTTAGGAGCCCCGAGCACGAGGGCATCTTGAGCGTCGGCTTTAGCATAGAGCCAGGGGGGGTCGGACCTAAAAGGGTCGCCGAAAAAGTCACGACACTCGGTCCAGCCCTTTATTTCGGAAAAGGGCTCGGTGATCTACCCGATTCTCTGGACTATTTAAAGCCGCTGGCCATCACCGGCGTCGTGGAAGTGGGTATTCCGGCGAACAGAAAATTAGCGGGCGATGAGGGACGGAATTCGACCACGATTGGGTATGGATTCGCCATCATGTACAGCATCCCTTACCTGCAATCCTCCATCAAGGATATCGGTCTGGGAGCGCCGTTCGACCGCATGTTTCCCGTGGCCGAATTTAACTTTGAGACCAATATCAATAATCCTGACCGGGGACGCACCAGAGGCTTTTTCAACCCCGGCCTGCTCTGGGCAGAAAAATATTTTCAGCTCGGTCTCGAGGCGCAGGTGCCGTTGAACAACCGCTCGGGCAAAGACGTCGGCGTTAGGGGTTTGATCCATGTTTTCCTCGACGACATCTGGCCCAATATTTTTACCTGGACCCCTTTCGGAACCGTAGGAGCCACGCAGAGATGAAACAGCTGCGACTCGTTGCATTCGGCTTGGCCGTAGCGTTGTTGCTGATCCAGACCCTGTCTCCTTCGGAGGCGCTGGGACATGCTTTTCCGATCCGCTCGGATCCGAGAGTCGGATGGAAGGTCACGGCCTCGCCCGCCAAGGTGACGATCTGGTTCGATGGGGAGTTGGAGCCGGCCTTCAGCGCTATCGCTGTGTACAATTCAGCCAAGGAGCGCGTGGACAAGAACAATGGCCGCGTGAGCTCATCGGATGCGACGGTTCTGGAAGTCGACCTCCCTCCGCTCCCGCCGGGGAGCTATCGGGTCTACTGGAGCGTTGTGGCGAAAGACACGCACCGAACCGAGGGAAATTTTCCCTTTACCATCCAGGAAAAATCGCCATGATGCACTCGCACCTCCTGCTTCACTCGTTGATTCAAGGGACGGACCTTGTAGCGATGGTTCTATTGGCCGGAGGGCTGGTCTTTAGAACGCTGGTGCTCTCCCCCTTGCAACGGCCCGCTCGCTTCGAGCGTTGCTTGCCCTTTCTCTTGCTGGTCATCGCGCTCGCGGATTTAATGATCCGCTCACAGATGATCACCGGCCGTCATGGGAGTGAGTTGTGGCCGGCTCTTCCCACGGTTCTTCTCAAGACCCACTTTGGCAATGTTTGGATGGCGCGGATCTTTCTTCTCGGTCTGCTCGGCTTCACATCGATGGTCCCAAAAAAAGGGCGGCTTGCGCTGGCTGCCTGCGCACTCTTGCTGGGAACCTCGAGCCTCTCAGGTCACGCGGCGGACTCGGGCACGCTATCGTTAGCTGTTCTGCTGGACTGGCTTCATCTGCTCGCGGTCTCCGCCTGGATGGGTGGTCTCTTGTATTTAGCCTTGGTCTTGAGGCGATGGATCGCGTCAGCCGAGCCGGAGGTCAGCTCTCTTGCCCTCATCGCGTCGGTCGAGCGCTTTTCCACCCTTGCGGCTCTTTCCGTAGCTGTAATCTTGGCAACGGGCAGCTATCAGATATGGCAGCGGGTCGGGAGCCTTGCAGCCCTGCTTCACACCCAGTACGGGCAAACGCTCCTCGCTAAATTGGTTTTGGTTCTCGTCCTGCTCGGCCTGGGCGCTTTAAATCGTTACGTCATCTGCCCAAAGTTTTCCCGGCATGCTACCGGGCCATCGCCGGCTTTGCCCCCAGAGGCGTCGAGAATGCTCTTCAAGACTGTCTCCGTTGAGATAGGACTCGGCTTGGCAGTCGTGATCTGCGTCGCCATTCTCTTACAGCTCCCTCCGGCGCGAAATCAGTGGGAGAGCGAGTATGAAGCGTCGGGCCATCCAATGAGTCACATGGGTCACGGAGAGCCACAGCCTACTGAAGTCCTGCCTGCGGAAGGCGCGAGCGTTAAAATCCTCTCGCCCAAGGACGGCCAGGCTTTCAAAGGCGATGAGGTTCCCGTCCGCTTCAAGCTGGTCAAAGGGAAAAGAGGCGAGCACGTCCATGCCTATGTAGATGGAGAGCTGATGGGCATGTTTACGACCGAGAAGGGAACTTTAACCGGCATCCAACCCGGAAGCCACACTCTGGAAGCGAGAGTCGTCGCCGAGGACCACGTGACCGAGCTGGACGCGAAAGACACGGTTCGATTTAGCGTGAAATAGTAGAGCCTTTCGACTCAGGAATTAGATTAACTCTTAGATCTATAGCCGGTGGTATTTGCCTTTGAAAAAAATCAGCGGGCGGCCGCCGGTGGTTGTTGCGCGGATGATCTCGCCGACGTGGATGGTGTGATCGCCGCCGTCGTAGCTGCGCACGATCTTGCACTCGATGTGGCTGATTGCGCCGTCGATTAGCGCGACACCGCTCTCGCCTTTGTGCCAGGGAATGCCGGCGAACTTTTCAGTCCCTTTGGTCGCGAAGCGGCGCGAGATCGCTTCCTGCCCCTCGCCCAGCACATTGACGGCGAAAATCTTCGACTCCTCAAAGCAAGAATAGCACTGCGCGCCTTTGTCGATGCAGACGAGCGCCAGCGGCGGGTTGAGAGACAAGGAAGCGAAGGCGTTGGCTGTGAGACCAAAGGGCGTCCCGGCCTTGTCCTTCGTCGTGACGACGCACACGCCGGTGGCGAAGTGGCCCATGACGCGGCGGAGTTCTTGCAGATCTATAGTCACGCGCGCTGATCCCAGGTGTACTTTGTAGCTATCAAAGGCCGCGCTGGAATGTCAATCCGTTATGAGATTTACCCTAGACGGAGGAGGCGGGAAAATGATAAAAGAAAACATTGGCGAAAGGAGGAACGACCATGGCAGTCAGCGCGCATCGTGCAGAGAGTTCATTCGACAGGTATATCGCGGAGATCCGCTCCGTTTGGGGCGACGGCAAGGATCCCCAGCTTCCATTTAAGGTGAGAGCCGTGATGGAAAAAATGCTGGCATCCACCAGTCCCGACGAGCCGTGGATGGCGCAGCTTATCGGCGAGGCCAAGCCCTCGAGGGAGCTTTATCGAGATCCCGACCACGGCTTCATCCAGATGGGCCACGTTCACCAGCAAGGGCACGGCAACACCCCGCATGACCATGGCCCTTGCTGGGTGGTCTACGGCTCCTACACCGGCATGACGGAGATCGCGCTTTACCGCAGGACCGACGACGGCAAAGAACCGGGCCGCGCTACGCTGGAGAAGAAAGACTTGAACCGTCTCTCTCCGGGCGTCGCCTATCCCTATCTGCCCGGCGATATTCACGCGACGCGCGCGGTTCAGGGCCCGGCGCTAGTCTTTCGCTTCCTGAGCTACGATCTCGAGAAGATCCAACGATACCGCTACAACCTCGAAAAGGGGACCGTCGTTCCGGTCTGATCCCTTTTGGTTTAGGCAGAAAAATCAGGCGGGGTGTCGTCTTCTTTCCCCTGTAGGGCGAACCAATAGATCCCGTTCATGTAGCGCCAGCGCTTGATCGTCGCCTCCTCGACCGCCTTCAGAGCCTGCCGCTGAAGCTCCGGCGTCGTGCAGTATTTCTCGACGATCGCAAATCCTTTGGCGCCGTGGATCTCGTCTGCGCCGATGTGCTCCTCAAAGAAACGGATCTCTCTCTCGCCGGGCCTATAGCCGTAATGCTTATGCAGCGCAGGAACAAGCTTCTTGCAGATATCGAGAAACTGCGATTCGAGACCTATGAACATGCCCGCGAGAGCGGCCTGCCACGGCCTTTGATAAACCATCCGCCAACCCCAGTTCTGCAGCCCCTCAGTTCCGGGCAAAACGACTGAGCGCTCGATGCTGTCGCGCCCAAGCCCGCAGGCGACGATGTAATCCGCCAGCATATCGAGGTGGCGATCCTCGGGATTTTCTTCGTCTCCGAGATTTTCAAACAAGTACGTCTTCACGTCTCGATGCGGCGCCTGCGACGCCTCGTACGCCATCCAGTTCAGATACTCGCTCACGAAGTGATAGTGCTGGATGCAGTAGATCGCCGTCTGCTCTTTGGTCAATTCGCCGCGCGCCCACTTATCGAAGAATGGGTGGTTCTTGCTGTGCTTCTTGTCTCGCACGGCGATGAGTTGATCGCGAAAAGTCCCTGACATGCTGCACCCTGTCTTTATCAGTTGAGACTATCCGATGCGCGTCTGCCCTGTCAACTTCATGCGCGCCGATGATTGACAGGGACGCCGTGAATTGCGTAAGCTCACTTTCGGTTCGGAAGTCGGCGATCCATTTCAAATCAAGGGGGAAAAAACAGCCATGAAAAACGCGTGCCTTGGGCTACTACTTGGCGCCGTAGCCGCCGTGCTACAGGGTTGCGTAGTTCCGGACATAGACAGGCGCAGAGATAGAGACGATGATCGGTTCGTATATTGCGGAAGAGAGCATCGACTTCAGGTCGTAGACCTGGGCATGTCTCCGGATCCTATAGCGGATGGCCAGCCGGTCCGCGTATGGCGCGTTAGGCTTCGCGCCGATGCCTCCGGGGAATGCCAAACCACGCTCCAGATCCGCGAGCGGCGCGACAACGATCTCGTCGGACGAGCCAGGGTTTACCGCTTAAGACCGGGCATCAATGAAATTGATTTTGACCCTGTTGAGCGCTACCGGTTCAGCAGGAGTGAGCACTGCTTCGAGGTAATCGCGGATATCGCCGGAACAGGGCGGCGGGTTGACGCGGCTCGCACCTTCTGTGCCCGGCAGATATCAGGCCGGCGCTGGTCCTTAAGATAATCCGCCTTCTAGGTCACCGGCTGCAGCCGGATGTCTATGAGCGCCACCTGGCCGGCGGCCACTGCTTTGAGACCGCGCTCGATCGCCGGCCGCACCTCGCCCGGCTCTTCGACCTTCTCGCCGTAACCCTCGAAGGCGCGTGCGATGGTGGCGTAGTCCGGACTGGGCGTGATCGAAATCCCGACGAAGTTCTTTGTTCGCACCGCCCAGCCGTCCGGGAAGTAACGAGGCACCCCGGACATTTGCGACAAATATCCCAAGTTATTGAAGAGAACGATCAGGATCGGCAGCTTGTGCTCCTGGCAAACCCCCAGAGCCGCCAGCGCCGGATCATAATTGAAGGAGCCATCGCCGATCAGGCAAACGACCGGACGCTTCGGCGAGGCCGCCTTGACACCCAACGCGGTCGCCAGCCCCGTGCCCAGGCCGCCGATGGAGCCGGCGAAAAATGATCCGGGCTTGAGCCTGTCCAGGTAACGGTGGACCGCAAGGCGATGTGTGATGGTCTCCTCCACGACCATAGCGTCGGCAGGTAGAACCTGGTTCAACTCATGGGTTACCCAACGGGTGTCGATCGGCTTCTTGGTTTTTACCGCAAGCGCCTCCTCTGTCCACCGCCGCTTTCTCTCCTCGAACCGGCTCTTCCAGCTCTCCGCCCGCCGCGCCCGTTCAGGCTCTCCTTTGGAGACGCGCTTTCTCAATACTTCGAGGAGTTTCTCCAGCGAGCTTTGAATCTCCCCGGCGAGGCAGAGATCGACTTTGAATCCCCAATAGGGAAGCTCGGCGCGCAGGGGATTTTCATCCAGCACCGCCACCTTCGCCTCCGGCCCCGGTCCTTTCGACGCCGGGTGCCAGGGCGCAAGCGCGCCCAAGAGAAAAACCACGTCGGCCTCTCGCACATAGTCCTGTGGGTCATGACCGCCGTGAAGCGGATGGTTGCGCGGAAAGTTCATGTAACCGGTGCTGCGGCTCTCGACGACCGGCGCGCCGAGCAATTCAGCCAGCTCGACGATCCGCTCGACGATCGCAACGCTGCGGCCGGCGTCTTCCGAAATAATGACCGGATTTTTCGCCGTGGCCAGCATGCCGGCGAGCTCTTCGATCCCTTCCGGGTCCGCGGTCGGCGCCGGCGCCGAGCCATTTTCAGACGGAGGATTTTTGGTCATCTTGTCAAACAAATATTCCATCGGCACGGACACGAAGACCGGCCCTCTGGGAGCGGCCATGGCAAGCTGGCAGGCGCGTTGGATGGTCGCGGGCAGAATCGCCTTCGTGTTGACGCCGAAGCTCCACTTGACACAACGCTCAACCAATCTGGCGGGTCCGCCGATGTCGGCGAGGTGGCCGATCCACTGCCCGCCGACATCCGGCCCGTCATCTTCTCCGAAGCCGATCGATTCGCCGGTGAAGACCACCATCGGCACCTGCTCGTGAAGCGCGCCCCGGAGCGCCATGGTCGCGTGCAGCGAGCCGACGGTCGTGTGAATCGTCACCGCCGGGAGTTTCCCGGTCGACTTCGCGTAGCCGCTGGCCATGCCCACGGCGACCTCTTCATGCCGCGTGCTCACGTAGAGAGGCAGGCTCTCGCCTTGCGGTTCCGCGAGCGCCTCCCATAACGGCGACCACTCCGATCCCGGCGACGCGAAGATCCGCTCCACTCCCATTCCACCCAGCACACGAAGCAGAGTTTGAGCCCCAGTCAAACCTTTTGTTTCGATCATATACACTCCTTTTAGAAGTTATGTCCCGCCCCGGCAAGCGATCAGCTATCAGCAGTCAGCAGTCAGCTTAAAGAGTTCTTGCTGAAAGCTGAATGCTGATTGCTTCTTAGCTTAAATTGTAAAATCGGCGCGCGTTTTTATCGAGAATATTTTTCTTCGCTTCGAGCGAGAGATCCTCGCGCCCCCAGATGATCGACGCCGATTCCGGCCAGCTCATGTCCCAGTGCGGATAGTCGGAGGCGTACATGAGCGTCTCCGATCCGATCTCCCCCACCACATAGCCCATCATCTTCTCCTCCGGCTCGCAGCCGTAGTAGATGCGGCCGCTCGTGAGATATTCGCTCGGCTTTTTCTTGCACAGAGGCGCCTCGACTTTGCCCCGCTTCTCCCACTCTTCATCCATGCGCTCCGCCCAGTAAGGTATCCAGCCGCAGCCGATCTCCAGGTAGCCGATCCGAAGCTTGGGGAATAACTCGGGGATGCCGCCGAAGATCATCGCCGTGAGCTGGCGCAAGACTGGAAACGGGTGGCCGGTGGTGTGGATGCTGATGAACTGATCGAAAATCTCGCTGCCCGCCTCGTCGCCGCCGAAGGCATGAATCGCGATCGGCGTGTCCAGCCGCTCCGCCTCTCGATATAGAGGATAGAACTCCGAGCTGCCGAGATTCTTGCTGTGCGCCTGCGCCGCCAGCATCCCGCCGACAAGACCAAGCTTCGTCACCGCGCGATTGAGCTCCTTGGCCGCCTCCTCCGGACTGTTGACTGGAAGATTGGCTACGGCCTTGAGCCGAGGAGATCCCTTGCAGTAGTCAGAGATGAAGTCGTCGTACGCGCGGCATAGGGCTACGGCGAAGGCCGGTTCCTTTACTCGACCGATGCCCAGGCCGGAAGTCGGATAGAGCACGGCGGTGTCGATCTCCTGTTTGTCCATCGCCGCAAGCCGCTCTTCAAGCTTGACTCCGTTATGTCCCAGGGTCCCGCCCAGGTTACGATCGTAGGTCTCGCGCGGAAGAAAGGGCGCTCTCCGGCTGCGATACGGCTCCGACAGATGGGGCTTGAGCAGCTCGTCGAAATCGCGCGCATGGCCGTCGGAATCTACGACTTTCATGACATCTCGCAGTGATTGCATAGAGCCTCCTTATTATTATCGTTTCCAAATCTGGTCAAAAAATCCGCTCTTTTCCATTTCATCGAGATAGCGCGTATCGATCATCTCCTGAGACTTGACGCTTTTGGCCCGAGGGTCAACCGACGCTACTTCGTCGAGAGTCGCCTGAAGAGAATCCGCTTTAATGACCATCCTGGGTTCCAGGGCCTTGATCTCCCCGTTGTATGCGGCATCCAGAATGGCCCGGTCCGTCACCCTGAGATATTTGCCCAGCACTTTGTAGGTGAACTCTCTATCCGTGTGGAGAATCTTGGCGGCTTCCGCCATGGCACGCATGAACTGGCCCATAACCTGAGGTCGCTTCGCCATGACAGAGCGCTTCGTGACGAAGGCTGTGGCCGCGTAAGGAATACGAAGATCCGGGCCGTAGACGACGTAATGGTATCCCTGGGCGAGGGCCACAGCGTCCGACGGCGCGGTCAGAGTCGCCACATCGATTTTCTTATTGAGCAAAGCCGCCAGGCTCTCCGGGTCACCGCCGGTCTGGATAAAACTGAAATCACGGCCGGGCTCCATGCCAGACCGCCTGAGCGCCTGGATCGTGAAATAATGGGTGTTGCTGCCGATTCGGCTCACCCCGATTTGCTTGCCTTTGAGATCTTCGGGCTTCTTGAGATTCCCTCCCGCCAGAATGCTTTGCGTCATCACGTTTTTTACCCCGCCTACGAAGACCAGGTCCGTAGCCCCCTGGACATAGGCGCGGACATTTCCAACGGCGCCGGTCAAGGACATCTCCGCGTCACCGCTAAGCATGGCGGCAGTGACCATATTGGAAGAAGCTATAAACACGAGTTGAAAATCCAGGCTGTACTTTTTGAATAGCCCGGATTCCTGGGCGATCCAAGGCATCGACTGGGACATCACACGCGCAGAATGGATGCCGATGAGCTTGTCCGCCGCGTCCGCTGCTTCAGACGTAGCATGCCACCCCAGCAGAGCGCAGCCGATCAGCGCGAGGAGAAACCGTGGCTGCATGTTTTTCTTCATGGCCTCCCTCCTGACAAACTCACTGCAACTCTTACCGCTTTTGTTCTCTTCTGTCCAGACGTGTCGGCCCGCCGGTAATGAGCCATCTTCAGACTTCCGAGTCGGTGCCCGACAGAAATCGAGATTCTTCGCTGCGCTCAGAATGACGCTAA
>JAHFAP010000092.1:9831-11186 GCA_023250495.1 Deltaproteobacteria bacterium
CTGCAGAAACCAGTCGGTCGGAATCTCGTTGCCGATCCCTTTAGAGCGCGCCTGTTGATAGGCTGCGGCCCCGAGGGCGGCGAATTGAAGACCGATGCCGATGTTGTTGACGAAGCAGGTGATCTCGCCGGCCGATTCTCTGCCGGAGATCTTTCCTGCGATCAGCTCCTTGAGCTCCGGCGCCGCGGACCAGAAAGGCGGCTGCAAAGTAGGGGCATTCTTCTCCCTGCGACTCAGAAAATCGATGGGGTCGTGAGCCACGATCTTTTCATCCCAGCCGGCGATATAGTTCTCCGGCGCGAACCGGCGCGCATGAATCACCACGCGGTCCGCCTTGCGTATGGTCCTGTCGCCGAGCTCGCTGTCCTTGACGCAGGTCAGGTGCACTCCCGGACGGAGCCACTCGGCCTGGACGACGGGCGATGCCGCGTTGGTCGCGGCGACCAGGATTTGCGCTCCGGCCACGGCGTCTTCAGCGGCCTCTACTGCGACGACTTCAGTTCCAGTCTTCTCCGCCATCTCCCTGGCAAAGCTCTCGCGGTGCGCCTTGGTCGGACTGAAGACCTGCACGCGCTTGATCTTTCGCACGGCGCACATCGCCGGGACGTGCGCGCCCGCCTGCCAGCCCGAGCCTAACATCCCCAGGACCGGCGCGTTCGGCACCGCCATGCGCGCGGCCGCCAGGGCGCTGGTCACCGCCACGCGCAGGCGCTGCATCACTCCATCGGGAAAGATCGCCAGCGGTTCTCCGGTCTCGGCGGAAAACAACAGCACGAGCCCGACCCATTTGCCTCCCGGCGCCTTTGGCAGTTTGTCCTTGACCGTTACTCCGGCGCGGTTCTCCCAGCGGATGACGTCGGAGTTGAGGCGCAGCGCAACTACCGGAGGGTCAGCCAGGCCTCCCTCCATCGACTTGAAGGCATAAACGCCCCCCTCCGTCACCGACGGCACGTAGAGGTCCGCGCGCGGGCGGTTGACCGCTCGTCCTTCAGCCTGCGCCTTGTAGGCCTTCTCCAAGAGGCCGAGAGCGAGATCGATTGAAATGAGAGATTCGATCTCGTCGTTATTGAGAATCAGCACCGGTGCTCCCCTTTACATCGGAATCTTAAGAGGCTATAGCAATGGCCGAGATCGCCTGTCAACCCTTCGAGTCAGAGGCAACGATGATCTTTCTTACCAACGACCATGTCCGGCAGGTGCTCGATATGGCTACTTGCCTCGAGACCATGGAAGAGGCCTACAGAGAGTTGAATGAGCAGCGCGCCGGCTATCGCCCGAGGATCGATTTCTATGTTCCTCAGGAACCGCACTACTATCGCTGGGGCACGATGGAGGGAGTTTCCAGAAAGCTCGGC
>JAHFAP010000093.1:0-5011 GCA_023250495.1 Deltaproteobacteria bacterium
CCACCGGGGAGCGGATAACGGTATGGTTGAGATCCACTGAGGCCTGATCCAATCCTGCCTTGGCCTGTGCTACTTGAGCTTTGCTGACTTCGAACTGGGCCACAGCGCTGTCATAAGCGGCCTGAGCCGCGTCCAGATCGCTTTGCGCAATTAGGTCACGCTTTCTAAGCTCTTTGTTCCGCGCCAGCGTCCGTTGGCTATCCTCAACGGTGACCTTCGCCTTTACCACATTCGCCTGCGCAGCAAGGAGATTGGCCTTTGCCTGATCTACCGCTGCCTTGAATTTATCCTGATCAAGTTGGGCAACCACTTGGCCCGCCTTCACTTTGCTGTTGAAATCCGCATAAAGCTTGGCGATCGTTCCCGAGACCTGACTTCCCACTTGAACTGTGACCACGGCTTGCAGGCTCCCGGTGGCGGTGACGATCTGGGTGATATCGCCCTTTTTCACCGGCACGGTGGTATAGGGCACTTCTTTCGGCGCTTGGCCGAATTGCCAGATGGCCAGACCCAAAAACCCCGCGAGCAAAACACCGGCTATGAGTGCAACCTTTTTCCGCTTCACGGCTCTCTCCGAACGCCCTGAAAAATCTTCTCCACGATCTCCCCGACCTCTTTTTTCTGCGGCCGCTGGAAAGTCACCCCGCCGGTGATGACCGCGTCCGGCTCCTGGTCTTCCAGAAGATGCTCCACCGCCACCCGAAACAGAGACATGAACGGCACGCCGTCCATGGAATCCCTGACCTCGCGCGCGCTTCCTTTGACATAGTAGTTCACGTCGCTGTCGGTGATCAATAGCGTGATCTTTCCTGTGCGCCGAAGATTTTTCGCCGTGGTGCTGGTTTTGCTGATCGCCAGATCGATCCTGGAGCGATCTTTCGCCACCACCTCATAATAGGAGAGCATAGCAGGATGCGCCCAGCCTAGTTCATCCACGGTTACAACGACGATAGCCTTGCCACTCTTGGACGCCACCGCGTCCCCCTTGAGCCGGTGGAAAAGTTCTTCTGTCAGCTCCTTACCCAGAAGTTGCGACATCTTCTTCCCTTTGATTCAGTAATTAGCTTTCAGCCGTCAGCGGTCAGCTTTCAGCTTTTGGGCTAATTGCTGATTGCTATTTTCTGTCCCTATTCACTAACGATCAGCTCCCGCCTCTTTCCGAAGCCCTGCTCGTTGTCGATATAGAAAACCCTCTCGGGAGCCACGCAAAAGAACTTGACCTTGAGAAAGGCCTGGTACAAGACGCCGCTGGCCGGATTGGTGAAGACCTTCATCACCTCGGGATACTTGCGCGCGTAAACCGCCATCGCCTTGCCCTTCTCCAAAAGAGAATCGACCCCGACGACCTTTCCTTCCAATTGGATGCCCTTGATCTTCCGCCAATCCCGGTAGTCCTCCTGGATCGTCACGGCGACTCTGGGATTTGCCGCGAGGTTCTGACAGTGCCTGGAGTCGGGAGCGGAAAAGAAGTAGAGCCGCAACCCGTCGCTGGCATAAAAAACCGTCGCCGCCCAAGGGATGTCGCCTTGGCAGGTGGCAAGCGTCATGGTGTTGTGACTCTCAATGTAGCTCAGGATCTGCTGCTTCAGTTCGTCTGCCATCGCTCAGCAATGGAATTGGCGGTTTGAACAACTTGAACGACTGGAACGGTTCAAAACGTTCAAAGCGTTCAAAACGCCCTCAATCTTCAACTTCTACGGGTGAGCGGGACCTTCCGCAACGCCCCTATGTTCTTGGCGCCGACGCACAACATCGCGATCCTGATCTCATGGATCACCCTGCGCAAGAATTCTATCACCTTGTCCGCTGATTCCAAGGCCGGCGCCAGCAGCGGCTGCCCGATCGCGGCCACATTCGCGCCCAAGGCGACGGCCTTGGCAATATCCAGGCCATTGCGGATTCCGCCCGAGGCGACAAGCTCGATATCCGGCACTGCCCTGCGCACCTGGACCAGAGCCTCCTCGGTGGGTATGCCCCAATTCGCAAAGGTGAGTTCGAGGGGCTCTCCCTTCTGGGCCGAGCGCTTGGCCTCGACCGCGTACCACGAAGTCCCTCCTCGCCCGGCCACGTCGATGGCTCTGACCCCGGCCTGCTTAAGCCGCAAAGCTACGTCCGCGGAGATTCCGAATCCCACCTCCTTGGCCACGACCGGGACCTCGAGCTGGCGGCAAACTTCAGCGATTCGACGCGCCAGCCCTTTGAAGTTCCGGTTCCCTTCGGGCTGCGCCGCCTCTTGCAAGACATTCAGATGGAGGATCAGGCCGTCCGCATCGATCATGCGCACGGCCTTGCGGCACTGCTCGACACCGTAGCCGTAGTTGAGCTGAACGGCGCCGAGATTTCCGAGCAGGAGGATGTCCGGCGCCAGATCTCTGACCTTGAAGGAGTCGACGGCGCTCAGCTCCTCGAGCGCCACCCGCTGCGAGCCAACCCCCATCGCCAGGCCGAGCTGCTGCGCCGCGACGGCGAGGTTGCGGTTGACCGTGCGGGCCAAAGTAAAGCCGCCGGTCATCGAGGAGATCAACAGCGGCGCTTTGAGGGGCTTGCCGAGGAAGGTTGTGCTGAGATCGATCTCATCGATGTCGATCTCGGGAAGGGCGTTGTGAATGAAAGAGTACTGGTCCAATCCCGTGCCCGCGGGGCTGGCGACGGACTCGGTGTCGAGGCAGAGCTCGAGGTGCTCTTTCTTTCTCCGCTGGGTGGCTGAGAGGGATTTTTTGCGCCTAAGCGGCATGTTGCGGCAGAGTAGTGAGAGAGTGAATGCCTCACTTTTTACGGTCGCCGCGGCTCGCCGCGCGCTTGGTTTCAGGATGGCGGCGCATCTGCTCGTCGCTCCAGCGTTCAAAGAGGGTCACATCGATGCCAAACTGGTCGAGAATGCGGGTCACGGTTTGATTGATGATATCGTCGAGCGTCTTGGGGCGATGGTAAAAGGCGGGCACCGGAGGAAAAATCACCGCGCCCATGCGCGTCAGCGCAACCATGCTTTCCAGGTGTCCCAGGTGAAGCGGGGTCTCGCGCGCGACCAAGACCAGCCTCTTTCTTTCCTTCAGCACGACGTCGGCGGCGCGAACCAACAGATCCCCGCCGACCGAGTGGGCGATGCCGCCCATCGATTTCATCGAGCAGGGCGCAATCACCATCCCCTCGGTGCGAAAGGAGCCGCTCGAGATGCCGGCCCCGACGTTGTTGATGTCATGAACCACGTCCGCCATCGCCTCGACGTCCTTAACGGAATGAGTGGTCTCGACCTGGATGGTCATCTTGGCCGCCCGCGTCATCACCAGATGGGTCTCCACGTCTTTGAGCCCGCCCAGGACCTCCAGGATCCGCACGCCGTAGATCGCTCCGGTAGCGCCCGATATGCCCACGATGAGTCGCCGCATAAAACCTCAATCCATGAACTCTAGGGTGACTCGCCCTCCGTCCGCGAGCTTGAGCTCATCCTTAAGCCGGACAGGCGCAACCACTTCGATCTTGTCCGCCGGATAGCCCGCCACTTGCGGAAGCAGCACCGCGCCTCGATGCTTCCCCTCGATCTCGACGGGAAAGCAGCGCGCCTGGCAATGCGAAGGGTCCCGCGCCGCGATCTCTATTCCTGGAACCTGCGCCTGGATCTCGCGCCACGCGGCGATCACCTGCTCCGTCTCGAGTCGCAGGTTCAGCGTCCCCGGATAGGGAGAAAAGCCAAGGCTTTTCCGCAACGACCTCTGCACCCAGTCCAATCCCATGAACGATGCCCCGCGACCCAAATCGGAGAAGACAACTCCGGTCAGTCTTCGCCCCTGCTTCACAATCACCATCCTCCATCATCGATCTATTTTCCCGACAGCGACAGCGCCTCTCCGCCGCGGCGAACTTTGATGACCTCGGCCATGATGGATAGAGCGATCTCCTCCGGCGTTTCCGTTTTGATGTCCAGGCCGATCGGGGCATAGACCCGTTCGATGATTTCATCGGCGATCTTCTCCTCGTCCCTGAATCTCTGGAAGCACGCTTTGATGCGCCGCCTGCTGCCGATCATCCCGATGTACCTGGCCGGGCTATGCATGATCTCGCGCAGACAGGGCTCGTCATACTTATGGCCCCGCGTGATGAGGACGATGTAAGTGGAAGGGGTGATAGGCAGCGATTTCAGCGTGGCCGCCATATCTCCGACCCGAATCTCATCTGCGTCGGGAAACCTCTCGCGATTGACGTAGAGAATGCGGTCATCGAGCACCGTCACATGGAAATCGAGAATCTTGGCGAACTTGACCAGGGGAACCGCGATATGGCCGGCGCCAACGACAAATAATTTTGGCGGCGAGGGAAGAACCTCGAAGAAGACCTCAACCTTCCCTCCGGCAGCCGGCAGCTCCAGAGGGATGAGTTTTGATTTTTCCTCTCTAAGACGCGCGTCCGCTTCTCTGACAATGGCTTGCAAGAGTTTCTCATGGCGGATCGTGCCTAGCCTCAACTTCCCGTCGCGGATGAGACACTTTTCACCCGGCTCAACGCCGCCGTTCTTCTCGACCTCGACCACGGTGGCCAGCACCCCGGCGCCGCCTTCTTCCTGGATTCTTATAAGCTCTTCGACGAGTTTCTCCATCTTCGCCTAATGCCTATTGCCTACCGCCTACTGCCTTCTTCTTGCTTCCACCACGGCTCGATAAAGACATTCATGATGCCGCCGCAAACCGCCGGGCTGTCCGAAGAGATGTCGTCCAGCAGGTCCACGCGCACGGTCCTGGGTTTGCGCGACCGGATCACTTCGATCGCCTCGCGCTTGACGTCCGCCTCGCCGCATCCCCCGCCGATCGTCCCCAGGATCTCTCCCCACGCGGTCACAACCATCTTCGCCCCTACTTCCCTCGGTGTCGAGCCTTTCGTCGACACAATCGTGGCGACGGCAAGGGTCTCTCCCTTATCGAGAAAATCCCTTACCTGATGGTAGATCGATTCCTTCTTTGGAGCTTCTACCTCTTTATCGTCATGACACGCCCCTGGTCCGGCCATAAACTAACCTCCT
>JAHFAP010000093.1:5111-11131 GCA_023250495.1 Deltaproteobacteria bacterium
AACCAGGCTGTTGAGATTGTGCACGGATAAAAAGAGATCGAGATAGGGAAGCGCCGCCCGCATGCCCTTGCAGAGCGGCTGGTAATTTTCGCTCGCCAATAAGGGATTGAGCCAGAGAATCTTGTAACAGTGCCGCTTGAGAGTCTTCATCTCGCGCTCCAACAGCGACACGTCGCCCCGGTCCCACCCATCGCTGATAATCACGACCACGGTCCGGTGGGTCACCAGGCTGGGCGCGAACTCGCGGTTGAAGGCGCCAAGCGAACGGCCGATGTTCGTCCCTCCGGACCAACCCAGAACCGAGTTGGAAATCCTTTCCAGCGCGCCGGCGATCTCTTTGGACCGGATCAGATGAGTGATGCGGCTCAGAGACGTGCTGAAGACAAAAGTCTCCACGCCCCAGAGCTCGTTTTGCAGGCCGTACATGAACTGGATCAAAAAGCGGCTGTAGCAGTCCATCGAGCCACTGACATCGCAGAGCAACACCACGCGGGTCTTCTTGATTCTGCGCTTGCGGCCGACGAGCTCGATGATGTCGCCGCCGTATTTGATGTTCTTCCGCATGGTCCAGCGGGGGTCCACTTCCTCGCCCTTGGTCGCCCGCTTTTTGCGCCGGCTGACCTGCGTGGCGATTTTCGTGGCGATGAGCAGGATCGCGCGGCTGATGGCGCGGCTCTCTTCGATTGCCATGTCGCTGAAATCTTTTTTGCTGAGGGACTCGCTCGGGCTATAGGTGGGAAGGGCAACCTGCTCCGCTTCGCCGTCCCTGCCGGCGTCGCCGCCGGAGAGCGACGCCAAAAGCTCTTCCAGGCTCTCGCCGCTCCCTCCTGACTCGATGTTTTCATTCTCGGAAGGGAGCGAAGGAATGTCCGAGGCTTCCACGGAGATCTGTTGAGCGCGGTTTGCCCGCCAAAAACAATCGAAGGCGCGCTCGAACAGAGCGATCTCTTCTCTGCCAAAGGCAAGATTGGAACGGAGCGCGCCGTGGAAATCCGCTCTGCGCCCAACATCCACGTACTCAAGCGCGCGGCTCGCGTCCATGACCTGACTCAGGCCGATCTTCACTCCAACCTCTTTCAAGACCCGGCTGAAGGCGAGCAGATTGGCCACCGTTCCCCGGCCGCGCGCCGCGGCAAAGCGATCCACCGCTTTGAGAATCAGCTCATCCGAGATTTCCATGACTCACGCCGAATACGCGCCGGTCTGTTTCGCGATCTGATCGAGGTCGAGCCTTTTGCCGGCAAGCTCTTCATGAAGGTGGTGGAGGTCCTCCCGGTACTTGAACACGCAGCCCACGGTCTCCTGCACGGTCTCTTCGTCGAGATCATCCCGGTTCAGCGTGATCAGCGCAGAAGCCCAGTCGAGAGTCTCGGCGACGCCGGGTCGCTTGTAGAAATTCATCTGTCGCACCTGCTGCATGAAGGAGCAGATCTGTTTGGCCAGGCGCTCGCGGATCTGGGGAAACTTGGTCGTGATGATCTCGTGTTCCTTGTCAAAGGTCGGATAATCGATCCAGTGGTAGAGGCAGCGGCGCTTGAGCGCGTCGTGAATCTCCCGGGTCCGGTTCGAGGTCAAAAAGACATAGGGCCGCACCTTGGCGCGGATCGTCCCGATCTCGGGTATGGTGATCTGAAAGTCCGAGAGGATCTCCAGCAGAAAGGCCTCGAACTCCATGTCCGCCCGGTCGATCTCGTCGATGAGCAGCACCGGCGGCATGGAGCCGTCGCCCTGAATCGCCTCCAGCAGCGGCCGCTTCACCAAATATTGCTCGCTGAAGATCTCTGTCTCGACAGCGTCGCGATCTCCCCGGCGGACCTCCTCCAGCTTGATGCGCAGCATCTGCTTCGGATAGTTCCACTCATACAGCGCCGTGTTGGCATCCAACCCTTCGTAGCATTGGAGACGGATCAGCTTGCTTTCCATGATCTCCGCCAGCACCTTGGCGACCTCCGTCTTGCCGACCCCAGCCTCGCCTTCCAGCAGCACCGGCTTGCCCATGGAGATCGAAAGATAAACCACGGTGGCCAGAGAGCGGTCGCAAATATATTTTTCCTTGCGCAGCGCCTCCTGAATCTTTTCAATCGTGAGCTTCTTGGGATTCACCGTATCCTCGCATCCTGTTTAATGAGAGAGACTTCGGGCGGGCGCGGAATTCAGCTCCTTGAGAGAATGCAGAATCGCCTCCAGCGCTCCTCCTGCGATGGCCCGGGCCTTATCGGAAATCAGGTAACAATACTCCCTTTGCCAACGCGGATCAATGTCTCCGGCCTCGCCTAATCTAATGATACCAAACCGTGCACCGTTATGAAAACTCTTCCCATTTTAGATTTTCGATTTTGGATTTTTCCACCCGAGGCGGATCAGCCTCTGGCTGAAGATTCCCCAATCGAAAATCGGCAATCCAAAATCTAAGGTGATTGTAAGACATTTAGCACCAGAATCATGCTGGAGCTTGCATGATCATCGATGAATTTGCTCGTCGTATCCAAACCGAAAATAAAGCCCGCCGGTACCTGGGTAGGGCCTGGTGGAAAAAGAACCTCCGGTTCTGTATCCGGTGTCGGCATCGGAAGATCTACCGGATCGCTGGTCGGCGCTACCGGTGCAAGCGCTGTGGATATAGTTTTTCGGACTTCACCGGTCGCTTGCTGGCAAGACTGTGGTTACCGCCACCTCAGAGTAGATCATGGCAAGCACTTCACCCAAGGCAAAGTCTACATCAACGGTCTGGAGAGCTTCTGGAGCTACGCAAAGGAACGGTTGGCCAATTTCCATGGAGTGTCGAAGGAAAAGTTCCCCTTCTATCTCAAAGAGATGGAGTTCCGATACAATCATAGAGATAAATCCCTAAAGGGAAACAGGGGGGATCGTTTTAGAGGGTATAAAAGTATTTTGACAAATGAAGAGCTCTGTGGTAACTTAGGGAGCATGAAAACACAATTTTCCACGCTTTTAGCGTGCTCACTTATTCTTATCCTAACTCTATCTCCCGTCGGCTTGAGTGCCGCTGATTCACCTCCGGCACAGCCTGCGGAGCCTTCCGTGACCGAGGAATTGGGGTACGGCTTCGGCTCTGTCCTGGCGAATATCTTCTACATGCCGACCAAGATCACCTACGCCGGTCTTGGTCTCCTGACGGGAGGGCTGGGCTATCTGCTAACTGCCGGGAGGGGCGACGTCGCCAATGACATCATCTATCCGGCGGTCAAGGGGACCTACGTGGTCACTCCTAGCCATCTAAGGGGAGAGCAGCCAGTGATTTTCATCGGCGCGTCTCCTGAGGAGTCGCAGCCGAAGCAGGTCTCTGTGTCGGCTGCTAACCCGCAGCGCTAGGACCCAAAGCAGACGCCGCGTTTGGAAGACTTGACAAACTCCAGCAGGGCGATCACTTCTGGAGAGAGGTCTTCATTTCCCTCGATCTCCTTGATCGCGAGAGAGAGATTCCGCCCTTTGCGGAAAAGCAGGCGAAACGCCTCTTTGAGCGCGCGGATTCTCCGTTCATCCAATCCAACCCGCTTAAGTCCCACGACATTTACCCCGCGCACGGTGTGCTGCCAGTCCACGATCGAATAGGGAGGAACATCCCGGCTGGCCCCGCTCAGACCGCGCATCAGGGAAAGCTCGCCTACGCGCACAAACTGATGCACCACGCAGTGGCCGGAGATAAAGGCGCGGTCACCCACCTCGACATACCCACCCAGCAGCGCGCCGTTGGCGAGGACGATGTGATCGCCGAGGTTACAGTTGTGGCCGACGTGGGAGCCGGCCATCAGATAGTTGTGATTGCCGATAACAGTTGACGAGCCCGGCGCCGTTCCACGGTTGACCTGAACGAGCTCGCGGAAAACATTATGGTCGCCGATCCTGAGATAGCTCTCCGCGCCGGAATAAGCCTTATCCTGGGGAGCGTCTCCGACCACCGCGCCGGGATGGATTTCGTTCTCCTCCCCGATCCCAGTCCATCCCATGATGGTCGCGTGCGGCATGACCCGCGTGCGGCGCTGGATCTTGACCGGGCCCTCGATCACCACGTAGGGACCGATCTCGACCTCGGCGTCGATCTCGGCCCGAGGATCAATAACAGCCGTCGGATGGATGCTCACAGAGTCAGACCCGCCTATGGAGACTCGTCGTCATCGTCGTCTTCCGGTTTGTCCTCAGGCTTGGTTTCCTTTCCTGGAATGTGATAGCGGCCTTCGGCCCAGGCGCCCAGATCGATGAGGCGGCAGCGTTCGGAGCAAAACGGACGGTGCGGGTTTCCCTCCCACGAGACCTCGGCTCGACAGATCGGACAGCGGACCATGCGCGGCATAAGCAGCCTTAAGTGTCGAGAGTAGCGGGGGTGAAGAGATCCTCTACCGCCACCTTCTTCTCCATCAGCCCCTGATCCAGAGAGTAACCCATAAAGCGTTCGAGGTTTGCGCGGTTTCTCTTAACGCCGTAGGGCCATGGGTCGTCTCCCAGCAGACTTCTCTCTTCCTCGAAAAGATGGCGTCCCCAGGCCAGCCGCGACCAGTTCGGATCGTCGTAATAGTGCCTGCAGACCTCCTTCGCCTTCTCGAATGCTTCCATCACGCTCAACGCGAGCCGGGGGTCTTGCTTGAGCACTTCATCCTTGAATGCCACCACATGCATGATGGGAAAGAAGCCGTTTTTGTGGAAATAGTTTAGCTCTTCCTGCCTGGCATTGGAAAAGAGCCGGCGGATCTTCTCCGAGCCGCGCAAAACCTCCTTCGGCGGGTGCGGCATAAAAAGCGCGTCAATCTCCCCCTGCTCCAGCAGGCTCCCGATTTTTCTTCCCGGCGGGACAACCCGGATCTTCACCCCTTCCTGCGGCTTGAACGGAACTGTCTCCTCTTTGGCGACGACCCACTCAATTTTACGCCAGTCAACGCCATACTCAGATTGCAAATCGCCTTTTGCCAGCACCGAAAGGGTCGTCTGAAAAGTGCTGAGCCCGACCTTGCAGCCGATCAGCTCTTTGGGAGAGTCGATTCCCGCGCCGGCATGAACCCACATCTGCGACATGCTGAAGAGGCGGCGGGGAAATACCGGAATCGCGATAAAAGGCATCCCGCGGCTCCGAGCCATCAGGTAGGATGACAGGGACAGCTCGCAGATGTCGAACTCGCCTGTTTGGAGCATTCTTTCGTGGCGATCGACCCCATGTTTTAGGGGCTCCGACTGCCCGACCAGCAGCACGTTGAGCTCCACGCCATCCAGCGCGACCGAGCCGTCGAAGAAAGGAAAGTGGCGGTCATAGTGAGAAACGGCCATCGTCAGTTTGAGTTTCGCCATCGCCTAAGCTCCTCTCACGCCTTCTTTAACGGCTGATAATCCAAGAAGCCGTGGACCGAAAGGTCGATCAGATTCCCCTCTGGATCCGATACCCGCATCTCCGCGAACGGAGTGCCATCCGGCCTCTTCTTGGTCGGTTTATCCGGCTGCTGCTTTTTCACGCGCTCCAGCGTCTCATTCATATTCTCGATCTGAATGCCGAAATGGTAGAGGCCGTTCGGGCTCTGTTGCGCCGAGTTGTCGAGGATGGCGAGCTCAAAGTAGCCGTCGGTGAGATGCACGCTCTTCCCCGCCGGATGTCCCGGATGAGATCCTCGATACAGCTCCCTCAATCCGAAGACTTCCTTGTAGAAGGCGGCCAGCTTTTCCGGATTCTCGGTTCGAATCGCCAGATGGCGTATCTGTGCCATGGTTCTTCCTCCTCCTTGGGTTGAGCTCATTTCTGATTATCCTATTTTCGCCGCTCCTGTCCACCCCTGACCAGCTCTTCGTCAAAAGACGTGGTTCCTCGGAGAAAACCTTCCGGCCTGAAAAGTTTAAGGGTTTAAGGGATCAAGGGTTTTTAACCTTTCAACCCTTTAACTCTTTAACCTGATAGAGCGTGTCGTAGCAACGTCAATCTGTCAGGTTAACAGCAACGTAAAAATGTCAGGGTGAGATTTCATGGAGTTGGACCGGCTGGGTCGTTTCGGGTCCATACCTGGAGACCTCCCACCTTCCGT
>JAHFAP010000094.1:0-1765 GCA_023250495.1 Deltaproteobacteria bacterium
AGCAGGATGAGCTGGTTGTCTGCAACATCACAGGCCATGGACTTAAGCAGCCCTCCGCTATTCGAGTTTCAGAACAGGAGCTGCGTCCGATCCAGCCGACACTTCAGTCTCTGCGGGATCGTCTTAGAGAAGGCGGGCGCTAGTCTTCAGACCTTGAAGCCGTGCCCCCGATACCATTTAGCGGCGCCGGGATGCAGCGGGACATCTCTGGGAGCCGCCTCGGTGTCTTGTCCCAGCTGGCCGATTCCAGTGTAAGAGTCTTCCCAGTAGATTTCCTTTTCGCGCGCGTGAATAGCGTCGCAGACTTTATAGGCATCCTCATCCGGCAGAGAGGCGCGCGTGTAGAGCGGCCAACCGCCATAATCGAGGCAGGCATGATCCGACTTCAGGTGGGGGTAGCGCCCCGCCGGGATGACGACTCTGCGCCAGCCGATCGCCTCCAATTTTCTGAGAATGGCCTCTTCCAGCGCGACGGTTTCCATGCCCGCGGCCAGCGCCTGTTCAAACCAAAGCACCAGCCCCTCGTCGAAGATCGCATCGATGGTGCCTGCGTGCAGAGCGTCCATCCGTCTTTTATCGCCAGGGCCGCCGTTGAGTTGCAGGCTTCCGCCCCATGATTCGAGATCCGTGAGCGTGAAGCCGTAGGCGGCCAGCGTCTGGTCCACCAGCACGCGCGTTGAGTGGGTGGTATCCTCGCGAATGGAGAGCCGAAGCGGATAGCGCCGCTTTTTGATCTCGGCGAGCGACTTGAGACCGGTGCGCGGGTGCAGCACATAGACGAAGCGGTCCCAGGTCGGGTAGTTGGCGATGATTCGCACCGGCAGCGGTTTGGGGAACAGACCCGTGCCACGATATGCTTGGGTGAGAAGGCCGGAGGGATTCACCATCGCCATCTCCAGCTCGCCGCTGCATACGGCGTGAGCCAGGTGGGGCGATCCGGTGGCCATGCGCAGCCACGGGCGAAAATTTTCGCCGGAGCCGCTGCCCACCGCGATGCACATGTCGCGGTTGCCGTAGTACGGCGTGGCGGGATCGCCGGCGATGTGCAGGCCGATCTCCCACAGCATTTTACATCGTTGAAAATTAGCGCCTCGCGGAAGGGGTTCCATCAATGACCTCCCGTTACAATTTTCGATTTTAGATTTTGGATTTTAGATTAATCGAAAATCGGCAATCCAAAATCCAAAATTGAGTCAGGGCACCACAGTGCCGGGCTTCTGGGGACTTTTACCTTCGAGTTCGTCCGTAATGTCGCCGTAGAGCCCGTAAGGATTGGGGACGGTCTTGCGGTACACCTCCGGCGGCACGTTGCAGTAGACCTCCAGCATGTTGCCGTCGGGATCGTAAAAATAAATGCTCTTGGTGATCCCGTGAAAGACGACGTGCCGGAACTTCACGTTGTTGTCTTTGAAGATTCGATAGGCCTCTTGCAGCTCGGCAAAAGATCCAAGCTCGTAGGCCACGTGCTCCATGCCGACCTGCTCGGGGTCGGGCATCCGGGCGCCGTCCTCAGCCTGGCGGATCGCCAGCAAATGATGATTTTCCTTCACATCGGGACTGAAGAAGAGCATGCCGTTTTGGCTCTCGCCTACTACGGGCAGGCCTAGGACCTCGGTGAAGAAGCGCTTTGAGCGCTCGAGGTCCTTGACCCGCAAAACCAAGTGGCCCGTTCTTTTGATTTTGATCGGCATTGTTTCTCTCCTCCTTTCATCAAGGCTTGCTCAACGACTGTCCCTTAGCACACGTAGTTGCCGACTGCAATTTC
>JAHFAP010000094.1:1865-11077 GCA_023250495.1 Deltaproteobacteria bacterium
AGCGCGTAGACTTTCGTCGCCGCGACGAGGTCGGAAATTTTCATCGCCCGGTTTCCCGCGCCGCTCAGCGGCTCCCTCTGCCGGGGCGGGCCATAGCAGACCGAAGGGATGCCGACCTCGTTGAAAACGTTGAGGTCGCGCCACATGCTCACTTCCGCGGAAGGCGGAAGCGGCGGCTCCGTTCCGAAAACGTACCGATGAGCCTCCTCGATCGCCGCGATCAACGGCTCGGCGTTCTCAGCGACGTGGCCGCGCGAATATTGAAACGCGGAGACCTCGCAATCAATGCCCAAACCGCGCACGACCCGCTCGACATCTTTTTTGACCGCTTCCGGCTTCTTGCCGGGAACTAACCGGATATCCAGATAGATGTCGCACGTAGCACTGGCTTGACTCACGCCGCCTGTTCCGCGGACGTTCATCACCTGCGCTTTGGGAATGATCGTGCCACCTTCGAACTCTAATTTTTCTTTCTGCTGATACTGGATTGCCCATTCCTCCAGCGCGAGAATTACATGCGCCGCCCTGGCGAACGCGTTGGGATTTTCCTTGATCGAGGCGCCGCGCTCATACCGGGGCGTGTAGACCTCTCTTCCTCTTACGCGCACTTTGAGCCACACGGCGCCGCATTCGGCCCTGACAATGCCGAAGCCTGACGTCTCGCCCACGAGCGCGTAGTCCGCGGTCACTCCTCGATCGACGACCCATTTGGTTCCGAAGCCCTCGCCGGGATGGTTGACGCCCTGATACTCGTCGATGGATGGGCCGCCGGTCTCGAAAGCCACCGCGGTGATCGTGAGATCCCCTCGCAGACGAATGCCTGATTTTTTAATCGCTCTTGCCGCTATCATAAAGGCGCAAAGCTGCGCCTTGTCGTTGATCACTCCCTTGCCGAAGATGAGATCTCCCTCTGTCCACGCTCCTTCGATTTTTTTGTCGGCTTCGGTGGCATCCGGTCCCAATTCGGGTCCTGTATCCATGTGAGCATTGAATATCAGGCTGGTCCCGTTTCCGCTCCCCGGTATCGCCGCCACCGCATTGACGCTCTCGTCGGTGATAAACTGAAGCGAGCCGTGGATTCCGCACTCCTTAAGCCAAGCAAGCACGGCTTCGCCGACTCGTCTTTCTTTCCCATGGGGGCTGGCCGTATTGCCGAGCTTGAGACAAAGGTCGACCAATTCCTGGCGATCCGCGTCTATGCTCGCGAGCAGGTCGTCGTATATTTTTCCCTTTTGCATTGAGAGAACTCCTTCCTTGAGCGGAACTTACTTCTTGTCGTGAGATTCGTCAATGCGATGCGACCGAAATGCCTCGCCTCGCTCTTGCCACAGGTTAGTTCTTAGATTATGGTGCGATCCGAAGCGTCAAAACAATCATCCTAGGAGGAGTCTTTTATGAGCAAGGCAGCGAGAATGGCCGAGAGGCCCCGGCCCCAGTACGGATCAGACGTGATCGTCGATATGCTCAAGGCCTTTGAGATCGAGTATATCGCTGTGAACCCCGGCGCGACGTTTCGCGGCCTGCACGATTCTCTGGTGAATTACGGCGGCAACCAGATGCCCGAGATGATTCTCTGTCCCCACGAAGAGATGACCGTGGCCCTGGCACACGGCTACGCGCGGGCCAAAGGGAAGCCGATGGCCTCGGCGGTGCATAACATCGTGGGTCTGCAGCATGCCGCCATGGCGATCTACAATGCCTGGTGCGACCGTCTGCCTGTGATCGTGATGGGAGGGACAGGGCCGATGGACACGGCGCAGCGCCGTCCCTGGATCGACTGGGTGCACACGGCCTTGGTGCAGGGGAACTTAGTGCGCGACTTCGTCAAGTGGGACGACCAGCCTGGCAGTGTCGAGGCTGTTCCCGATTCTTTCATCCGGGCTTACCGGCTGGCGACGACCGATCCCATGGGACCGGTCTATCTCTGCTGGGACAGCGCGGTGCAGGAAAAGAAGCTCGACGGTGAGATTCCGTTTCCCTCGCTCGATCGCTATCCAGCGCCGCTGCCGCTTCAAGCGCCGGAGGAAGGTTTTGAGAAGAGCCTGCGCTGGCTCTTAGAAGCCAAAACGCCGGTGATCATCGCCGACTGGGTGGGGAGAAGAGAGGCTGGATTTAACGCTCTCGCCGAGCTTGCGGAGCTGCTCGCCATTCCGGTCTTCGATCAGTATGGCCGTTTCAATTTCGCCTGCGACCATCCTCTGAATCTCACCGGCATGCAAGAGAAGGTCTTGGGCCAAGCCGATCTCCTGCTGGTGCTCGACGTTCCGGATCTCGAAGGGGCGGTGAGCAAGAGGGCGCAGGAGAAAGGGGCGCGAAGACCTATTCCGCTGCTTTCACCCAATGCGCGGATCATCAACGTCGGCCTGGACGATCTTCTCGTGCGCGCCTGGTCGCATGACTTCAACAAGCTCAGGGAAGCTGACCTCTCGATCATGGCGGACACTTCAGTTTTTCTCCCTGAGCTGGCGCGGCGGTTGAAAGGGGAGAAGGAGGCGCTGAAGAAAAAAGCGGCGGACATCGAGAAGAGACGCGAGCAGTGGTCGAAGCTTCACGCCGAGAGGGAAGAAGCGATGGGGCGCGAAGCACGATCCAAGTGGGATGAGAAACCGATTGCGACCACTCGACTTTACTCCGAGCTTGGAGAGGTTCTGAAGAACGAGAACTGGGTGCTCACCAACGGAACTTCGTCGGGCAAAGAGAATTTTTACCTCCATGCCGGCAAGTTCAATCAGATCCTGGGGAAGTATAAAGGCGGCGGCCTGGGCTACGGCTTGCCCGCTTCTCTCGGCGCCGCGCTGGCATTGAAAGGCTCGGGCAAGCTGTGCGTCGATCTTCAGCCTGATGGCGATTCGCTTTTCACCATCAGCTCCCTGTGGACGGCGGCCCACTATAAAATTCCGCTGCTCATCGTCGTGTGCAGCAACCGCTCCTACTATAACGACGAGGAGCATCAAGAGAGGATGGCTGTCCTACGAGGCCGGCCGGTGGAGAATAAAGTGGTTGGCATTCGCATCGAAGACCCCGCTGTCGATTTTGCGGCCAACGCCAAATCCTACGGCGTCTGGGGCACCGGCCCGATCACCGAGCCGAAAGATCTCTCCAAGGCGCTCCGCGACGCGATCAAAGTGGTGAAAGAAGGCAAACCGGCTTTGGTGGATGTAGTGGTTCAGATGCGGTGAGGTTGTGTCGCGCTAGGCGGGACTACAGCGGTTGGAACGTCGAGCAGGTAAAACTTACACGAGTCAGACAGTTTGTTATGGAGTCTCTGCTGGAGATCACGCAGTCTTAGCCCGGATCACCAGGTCCACGTCACACTCAAGCACCTGAAGCAGAGAAAGTAGTTGATCTATCGACTTCCGGTAGTTCGTTTGATCGAGAAGCCGGTACAGTTGAGCTGCGGACGTGCCAAGGCGGCGCACGATCTCGCGCCTCGATAATGGGCTTTTACTCAGACGCTTCTGAGCCTCGAGGGTCAGCTTGTAAAGCAGAAGATCCCTCATGTAGTTGGGGTCCTGATTGTATTCGAGGACTTGCTCGGCATGGACTGTGCCGATCCGACCGGACTGGAGTTCGTAGGTGAACCCCTCCCGCGCCAACTCCTCGTCAACGAAGACCCGAGTAACTGGATTCTCGCTAGTCGCAGCAGGGTCCGTCTTGCTGTACGGAAACACCAGTGCTTTGGAGGAGATCCTGACATCGAAGACCTTCCTTCGGTTGTTGTGCTTTACCGATCGAATCTTCATAGCAGACCCTCAGCTTCGAGCTCGACGATCAGATCGAGAACTCTCTGCGGCGCGTTGCCTTTCATAGGTTTCTTGTTGTCCAAGTCCCACTTGACCACTAGCTTGCCATCTCGGTAAACATGGACATGCCTGGGAGGGTGATCGCTCTTCCACGCGATAAAGATGTACCCACCGCGTCTTAGCTTCCCCATCCCAAAGAAACGTTATCATCTGCGGTAACACTTGTCAACAACGGCGGCGCCAGAGGCCGGCCCGTGGAGAACAAAGTGGTGGGTATTCGGATCGAAGACCCGGCAGTCGATTTTGCCGCCAACGCGAAATAGTACGGCGTCTGGGGCACTGGCCCGATCACTGAGCTGAAAGATCTCTCCAAGGCGCTGCGCGAGGCGATCAAGGTGGCCAAAGAGGGAAAACCCGCGCTCGTGGACGTGGTCTGTCAGATGCGGTGAGACAGCTTACGTGTCCGCGCAGCCAATTCCAAACACACGACCTTATTTTGACGGCAGCAGACCGACCTGCTTCATCATGGTGGCCGCGTCCCAATAATCGGAGTTGCGCCGGATCTTTCCGGCCTCAAGTTCGACGATCGTTGCGCCCCGTACCGAGAAGCGCTTTCCGGTGGCCGGCATCCGGGGGAAGTCTCCCTTGTGTGTCCCAGACATGACCCACTCCATGCCTCCCCGATTGCCGGCGACGAACCGGGCTGTCAACTCCATCTTGAAATCGGGGACGCCAGCGAAGACCTCCTTTGCATAGGCCCGGAGTTCATCCTTGCCATGGTTGACGGCGCTGAAAGTTACGTCTTCATAAACGCAGTCGTCGGTAAAGATGGAAAGAAACTTTTCCGTGTTGTGAGAGGACCAGGCTGTCGCCCAATCATCGAGCAGCCTTTCCTCGCTAGAGGTCGCCATAATATACCTCCTTCAAACTTTCTCGATTCGCACTTCCGTATTGTAATCCGGCTCGCCGGAGAGCGGGTCGGTTCGCCGCGCGATCAGAATATTCGCCTCGGGCCAGTAAGCTTGAAGCGTGCCCGGCTTGACCGGAGCAATCTGAATCACTCCGTTCATCTCGCCGCTCTCAGAGCGCATGACCACGCGCTGTCCGTCTGCGAGGCCGAGCCTGTCGGCGTCTTCGGGTGAGATGAATATAGCGTCTCGCCTCTTGCTTCCGGTGAGGCGATCGGTGGCACTGAAGGTCATGCTATTGAACTGTTTTCCCCGGCGCGTGGTGAGATAGAAATGGCCGTCTGAAGCTCTTCGATCCGGTGGCACAAGCGAGCTGAAGAGCGCGCGGCCGTCGGCCATATTTAAGAACTGTCCCTCCTTGAATAGATAAGGCCCGCCCCACTGGAGCGAGTCTCCCTCTTTCTGAAGCTTCTCGACGCCCTCATAGATCGGCATGACCCGGCCCATCTCTTCGCGGATGCTCTGCGTATCGTCGTACGGAAAGAGCAACTCGCCGTTGGGCATCGCCCGGCGCGCCACGAGGCATGGGATTTCCCACTCGGGACGGGATTCACCGACGCGGTGGCCGGGGATTTCCGGCGTAAAGCGGATTCTTCTCTCCGTGCTGGTGGTGGTTCCGCCGCCTTTCTGCTCATAGCGGGTCTGGCCGGGAAGGAGAACCACCAGCTCCTCCGGATCGATCAGCATGGAGCTGTTGAGCACGATATCCTGGTGGACCCGCACGGGAACCCGCGCCAGCGCCTCTGAGACGTGGCTCCGATCCGGCATGGTCTCGAGCAGATTTCCGCCGACCGAATAGAGAAACTCCAGCTCGCCTCGATGCGCGGCCTCGATCATCTGCGGCACCTTGAGGCCGGGAGCGGAAGCGACCGGATGGCGCCAGAGATTAGAAAAGCGCCGCGCGTTTTCCTCGTTGACCTCGAAGCCGCCGGGAAAGCGGTCCGGCTCGCAGCCGCACTCACCGCCTCCCTGGACCCCGCTGTGGCCGCGGATGGGCATGATGCCGCATTTCTCCCGTCCCAACATTCCGCGGGCGAGGGCGAGATTGACGATCGCCTTGACGTTTTCCACGCCGAACTCGTGCTGCGTGAGTCCCATGCTGTAGACGAAGACCGCGCTGCGCGAATGGGAATAGATCTGGGCGAGGCGCTCCATCTGCAGACGGGGAAGGCCCGAGCGCTGCTCCAACATCTCCCACGGTTGTTGCTGCAAGGCCGCCTTGAGCTCGTCGAAACCGCGCGTATGGCTCGCGATGAAATCGAGATCCAGCCGGTCCATCTCGATCAGCGCCTTGAGGACGCCGTTGATGAAGGCGATGTCTCCTCCTACGCGGAGCTGAAAAAAATCGTCCATCAGTTTGGTGCCGAATAGCGCGCTGCCCGGAACCGACGGCACCCAGTAGCGCTCCAGGCCGTACTCACGCATGGGGTTGACCACGGCGATCCGCGTGCCCTTCTTCTTCGCGTAATACATGTACTTAGTGGTCACCGGCTGGTTGTTGGCGAGGTCGGAGCCGAAGATGATCAACAGGTCGGTGCCGATGAAATCGGAGAGCGAGCAGGTCGGCGCACCGACCCCGAGCGTAGCCTTCAGCCCGTAGACGCTGGCGGCATGGCAGAGGCGCGAGCAAAGATCGACGTTGTTGGTGCCGAGCGTACGCGCGAGCTTCTGGAAGACGTAGTAGACCTCGTTGGTGAGACCTCGAGAGGTGGCGAAAAAACCCATCCGCTGGGGCGAGGTCTGGCGGATCGTTTGGCCGATGAGATCGAGGGCCTCGTCCCACGAGACGCGGGAGAAGCCCTTGTCTCCCCTGCGCCGCGCCATGGGGAAGGGAAGCCGGCCCAGCGCGCGGAGTTTTTCTTGCTTGAGCCGGCGCAGCTTTTCGACGTCGCTTAGGAGCGATGGCCGGAGCGCTCCCATGGTGTTCAGTTTGAGCAGCTTCAAGCGCGTCGTGCAGAGATGGATCCCGTCCATGACATCGTCGCGCAAACCGTAGGGACCGAGGGAACAACCGTCGCAGACGCCGCGCCGCAAAATATTCCAGGCGTAGGGAAGCTCGGTCTTGTTTTCCCAGACGACCGCGGCCATCTCGCGGAAGTGGTGCGGTTTGACCTGGCCCAGGCCGAAGGGAACCACGCGCGCCAGCAGAGTATCGTTGGATTTGAGTTTAGCCAAGATCCCTTTCCTCTAGCATTTTCATCACCCGCTCGTAGTCGTCGGGCGTGTTGATATTAGCAAAGTCGCGCGCGGCGGAGAAGCGTTCGGGCACCTCGACGAAGCGGACTCTGGCCTCCTCCAACACGAAGTGTAGCGCGTAGCGCCCGCCACGGATCGCCTCTTCCAGCTCCGGCAGCAGGTTTTTGCCGTAGATCCCGAAGAGCGGCTCGATGCCGCCGGCGTGGCGCGGAATGACCGCGTCCGCTTCGGGATCATAATGGCTGAGCAGCCACTCGACCATCGCGGCAGAAACGAATGGCATATCACAGGCCGTCACCAGAATCCCGCCAGGCAGGCGCCTGAGAGCGGTGGTGATGCCGCCTATGGGCCCGAGGCCTTCCTGATCATCAGCCACAGTCAAGAGACCGTCAGGCCAGCTTGCCACTTTCCCTGGGGCCGCAATAACGGCGAGTTGCTGGAACGGAAACTGTCGCAGAATCCCGGCCAGCCGCTCGAGCACTCGCTTCCCGGCAAGCTCCATCTGGCTTTTATCTTTGCCGAAGCGCGAGCTCTTTCCTCCGGCAAGAATCACACCGCTAAGTTGATTTGCCGGCTGGTTCACGAAACTCCTCTAACGCGTGATAGAATTGCTCCGGCTCATTTTTCGAGAGCGCGAGTTTAAAGAGGGCATAGCGCTGGCAGCTATTCCACCGGCTCCATTCCGCGGGCGTCACGATTTGCCCGGCTTCTTTGCTCTTGGCCGCGACCGAGTCCGGGACCCGGCCCCGATCTTCCCACGGCGGGTCGGCCATCGGAGGAACCGGGGCTACTTTTTCCCGGAAGTACCGCTCCGAGAGGGAATCGAGATAGCTCGAATAGACTTTTTTCTCCTCTTCCGTCTCCACGGGGAGATGGCACAGAACTTCGCGCTCATCGAGGCTGAACGCCAGCCAGGCTTTGAGGGAGATTTTGCCCCCGGTCAGATCGAGCTTCATCCGCACGTGCAGAGGGATCCGGCTGAGCTCAGGATAGATCTCGGATTCGAAGCGATAACGGTAGAACATAACAAGCAGGTTGCTTTCGACCCTCCTAACGGGCTATTTTCTTCTTTTACAGGGGGCAACGTCAACAGCAGAGAGTATCATGATTCAGCGAAGAAAATTTCGTTCGTCAGGTGTCTGGCTTCTGTTCATGATCTGTGTTGCGCCTGCGTTCGGCCAGCAAGTGCCGGTGCGGGAGATCACCGGGATCACGGGCGATCTTTACCGATTCCGAAACGTCGGCCACTTCTCTGTATTTCTGGTCACCCCGGCGGGAATCATCGCCACTGATCCCGTCGACGCAGAGGCGGCGCGCTGGCTGAAAGCAGAGCTGGCCAAACGCTTCGACAAGCCGGTCAAATATCTCATCTACAGCCACGACCATGCCGACCACATCTCCGGCGGCGAGGTCTTCGCCGACACTGCCCTCGTGATCGCGCACGAAAAGGCCAAGGCGGTTATCGTTAAAGAGAAGCGTCCGACCGCAGTGCCTCAGATCGTTTTTTCCGACCGCATGGCGATTGAACTGGGCAGCAAGCAGGTGGATCTCCTTTACGTGGGAAGAAACCATTCCGACAACTCCATCGTGATGCGCTTTCCGGCGGAGCGAGTCCTGTTTGCCGTCGACTTTATCCCGGTTGAGAGTCTGCCCTTCCGCGACTTTCCCGACGGCTATATCGACGAGTGGATTGAATCATTGAAGCGGGTGGAAGGACTGGATTTCGACATCCTAGCGCCCGGCCATGGCGAAGTAGGACGCAAGGAGCATGTGCGCGAGATACGCCAGTACATGGAAGAGTTGCGGGATGAGGTATCAAAATATGCGCGTCAGGGAAAATCGCTGGAGGAGATCAAGCAACTGGTCAAGATGGAGAAATACAGCCGGTGGAGAAACTACAAAACCTATCTGCCCCTCAACATCGAAGGCATGGTTCGCCATCTCCAGCAGCAGAGACCCAAGTAAATCACGGAGGAGTCATTTATGGCAAAGGCAAGGTACACGAAGCTCTATTTTCCGCTAGGCAAGGTCAAAGAAAAAGAATTTCTATCACGCCCGATGGGGTGCAAAGGCGTCGGGTTTAGTTTCGTTCGCTATAAGCCGGGACAGGGCGCGACGTACGTTCATCGTCACAGAGTTCAGGAGGAGGTTTTTATAACCGTCAAGGGCACAGGAAGCATCGTACTTGACGGCCGGCGTCACTCCATGCCTCAAGGCACTATCATGCGCGTCGCGCCGCAGGTATACAGGGCGCTAGGCAACGACTCAAAACGGGACGCGGTCTTTATGATCCTGGGCGCCATCC
>JAHFAP010000287.1 GCA_023250495.1 Deltaproteobacteria bacterium
GGGCTGTTCGATTCAAAGTCCCAGCTTTTTTCTCGCCTCAGGCAAAAATCCAGTTTCTTCAAGGGTCTTCACGAAACTGCCATTGATGATCTGATGGATGTCTAACTGTGCGACCTTAGGACTCACTCGAGAGACAAATTTTTGAATATTTCTCCACGCCTCCGGATCGGGGGCCACATCAAGGGTCGCCACCAAGCGCAACGAATTGTAGGACGTCTCGGCGTCCCCGTCAGTACTCAGCCGAAGGTTTTTCTTCAAAACCTCCATCACGTCCCGCTTGTTGCGCGGGTCCTGAATGAAGACCACCGATTCAACCATCCCTTTCACCAGGCGCAGGATGAGATCCGGAGAATTGGCAACCAGATCGCTCCGCGTACAGATGCCTACTCCCTGGTAAGGGACCCGAAGCTCTGCCGTGTTCACTAAAGAACGAAAGCCGGCCCTTTTTGCCACCCCGGCGGAAGCGTATGTGATAACCGCTGCGTCAATATTCGAGGCGAGAAGTGCCTGGAGAATCGTCGGCTCGTCTCCAATAATCCGCATCTTCAATCCGTGCTTGTCCGGATCCAAGCCGAGCCGATCCAAAACAATCATCGTCTGCAACCAAAATCCTCCACCAATGCTCTGCACCCCAAAAACTTTCTCCCGCAGGCCCGCGAGCGAATCGATCTCCCTGCGCACGATGAGCTCACGCGTTATCCTATTAAAAGGAGACGCGACACAGCCGATCTTTGCCCCTCCGGAGACTCCGCTGAGGACAGAGGAAACGGCGGGCCAAATGGCCTGGACATCTCCTGACATCAAAGCAGTGATATTGATCTGGCCGCTTCGGACCTGGAGCATCCTGACGTCAAGGCCGTGTTTTTTGAAAAGACCCTTGTCCACCGCGACCCACATGGGTCCAGCGGTCTCATTCTGTCCACCATAGGAGATGAGGATTCTATCTTGGGCCTGCGGCACCGAAAGGGTCGAAAGATTCACGAGCAAAGAGATGATACCGAAAAGACTCCAGTGCTTGCCGGAGAAACCCATAAATCACCTCCAGAGGGTTGAGCCCGAGAATTCAAAAATATTTCCGGCCAGGGCGTGATACAGAAAGGCAAAATTAAAAGTAAAAATTAAAAATGGATTCGATACTTTTGCCTTTTTACTTTTGAATTTTTACTTGAACTCTATGACCGAAGCTTCTAGTGAGTTACCAGGCGCCTGAAGGGCACGCTCAAGAGCGCGAAGGCGCTGCCGCCGGCTTGCCAGTGCGGGTCGCGTTCCACTTGCTGTTACTTCCGCCGGATCTGACGGTCCCCTCAATGGCGTTGCCGCTCACGCGGCCGGTGTATTGGGCGCCGCCGGCACTGAAACTGATCTCATCCCCGCTGAGCCTGCCATTCGTGATCGGCATGGTATTACTGCCGGACTTGAGCGTGCCGGAAATCAGTTGGAAGTTTTGCTTGAGCGTGAGCTCTCCTTGCGGAAGTTGCCATGACCCTTCCGCTTTTGCCGGCACGATCCAGAGAAGGGCCGTGCAGTATCCGCCGCAGCCGTCGCTTACCGTGGCTGTCTCGTCAGCCGTCCATTCTCCCATCGTGAAGGAATTCGACACGATACGAGTGCCGGGCTTGAGATCGAGGATCCTCGGGCGCAGCTTGAGATTTATTTCAGGCAGCAGAAACATGGTAATCACAGTGGCCTGCGAGAAATCGCTCTCGAACAGGTCGGCTTTAACGAAATTGGCTTTGTCGCTGACGCCTTCATTGGCGGCATTGCGCTTCGACAGCTCGACCATGTCCGGGTTGTATTCGATGCCGAGCGCGCGGGCGCCGCGCTTCGCGGCAGTGATAACCGTGCGCCCGTCACCCGAGCCGAGGTCAATCACGTAATCTTTCGGCGTGACTTTCGCCATGTCGAGCATTTTCTCCACCAGCGGCTGCGGCGTCGGCACCCATATCACATCCTTGCCTTCCTGGCCGACCTGCGGCTGGTATTGCTCTTTCGCCGGCTGCGCCTGTGCGAAAACACTGGCGGCGATCACAGACAGACATAGCACCAACAACGACTGACGCACAAAATGTGATGCATTCATGTTTGTTCTCCGATGATTGGATTAAACACCTAGGACCCATCATTCTCCCAGGTAATTTAAGCCTCCATACTCCAAGGCCGAGGAAATGTCCAGCCCCCTCTCTGAAACCGCTCCAAGGTAGACATTAACCGCACCTTATTTTCGTGTCGTTCCGGGGTCCGTGGCCTTTTTTTACAACGTAGTCCGCCCGACAGGCCATTATGAGAATGCTTCGCGGCGCTTCTCGGACGACGCACACAGCGTGTCGACAACGGCCGTGACAGTAGGAGCTGGATCCGTGCAATTCTTGAATGGTGCGAGTCGCTCATAGATATCCGTGGCCGCATCGTGAAAGCCTGCCGGTAGGCCGGCGGCCTCGAAGGTTGCGGCAATCTCTCTCATCTCACCCACATATCGCCACGCCTTGGGCGCTGCGACCGCGGCGGCCCGAATGCTCCGGCGCTCGAGGTCGGGCTGGGAGAGGGCCCATTCTTCAAGCAGAGCCTTGTCGACCCCTTCAAGCGCCGCTAGTGCACGGATTGCCAGAATTAATGCATCGCTGCATTTCGTCCAGGCAGCATAAGCAATTTTGAGAGCGGAGGCGGAACCTGGCTTTGCGCCGATGGTCCTGGCATCGAGCATGCTCGCGGAAAATAGGTCTGCCACTTCTGGGGCACGGGCCCCCGAGAGATAAAGACGGGTTGTTCCAGCTCGTTTTACGGGCGACCCGATGATGCCGCCATCTACGAAACTTGCCCCGGTTCTGGTTACTGTCTCCCCGATTTGCTGGGCCGTGGCTCGAGAAACCGCGTTGGCGTCCACATAAATCCCGCTGAAGTTGTGCTCCGCCACGCTCTGGGCAAGCTCTAGGGCGGCATGCGGCGGGCAGACAGCAAGAACGACATCGCTCGCCCGGACCGCATTGGTTAGATTCTCCACGTCAACCAGGCCGGCCTGCTTAGCTCGTTCTTGGGTTGCCTTGCTACGTTGATGCGAGGCCCAGATGACGCGGGCACCGCTCGTAGCGGCAGCCGCGCCAATGGTGACGCCCATATTACCTGGATGCAGAAGTGCGACAGTCTTGAAGTTCACGATCAGTTCCTCCTGAAGTATGATTCCTCTTCATCAACAATTTTCTCTAGCCCACTTTTCGTAGCGTTTCGGAAGAAATCCGGGGGATAAATCCGGATAAATCCGGGGACACAATACATACTTTCAGAGGGAATTTCCAGGGACAGTATACGTCATTGACAGTTGCACTCGAACATGGTGAGAATGCTCGGCCATGGCGAGGACCACTGAATCGGTCGATTCGAGTTTGAAGAGACGCTGAAACAAAAGAGGCGATTGTGAGATCGTTCTGGCCTGGTCTTCCGCCGCGCTGAAGAGAAAACCTAATCCGTTGAAATTAGCTATTTTCTTATTGGCAGGATTGTCTAGATACGAAAGCCTGACCCCGGTGATCCGACTAGTCTCGTTCGTTTCTTCATATTCATAGCTAATCGAGTAATTGGAGCTCCGCCGTCGCTCTTCAGTTAGCCAGCGTGTTGCGCCCCTTCGGGCAAACGAGTCCCTTAGCGCCCGTGCTATCCCACGTGGCATGTCGACTAAAAGGAAGTAATCCACCGGATAAAGGTAGTCTTCCCCGCTCTCATCAATGATACGCAAATCTCCATCCTTCTTAGCATCCTCATCGGGGACCACGCGATAAATCTTATGCAACTCCGATGAGGCCGGATATTCTGA
>JAHFAP010000288.1 GCA_023250495.1 Deltaproteobacteria bacterium
GAAATCACCGTGTACGCGGCGGCCCTGCACACCGCTGCGCCGGCGCCCGACGCGGCCAAGGCGCTGGTAAGGTTTCTGACTGCACCCGCTGCGGGCCCGATTATCAGAAAAGCAGGAATGGAGCCCGGTTGATCGTCGTCATCTCGAAGTCCCCGACACCGTAAGACGCCCAACTTTAGTTCGAGCGGACGCGCTGAAGCGCGCCGCTCAACATGACGTTGAGCCTGTTTTTTCAGCCTAGTTAGGCGGTAAGCACCAGGCGATAGCAAAATACAAGATCAGTTCTTAAGAAGAACTTTTTTGTGACAGCTCGGTTTTCGCCAGCTCTTCGATGAGCGTCACCAGGCCGGAGTGATCCAGCTCCCCGCGTCCGGTGGAGCGCATGGCTGTCATCATCTGGGCCACGAGGCCCGTGACCATGAGAGGCACGCCGTATTCCGCGCCGGTCGCCAAAGCAATCTTCAGATCCTTCTCGTGCAGGCGGATACGAAAGCCGGGCTTAAAGTTGTGCTCCAACATTTTTTGCCCGTGCGCGTCGAGGATTTTCGACTGGGCGAAGCCGCCGAGCAGCACCTGCCGCACCTTGGCCGGGTCGACTCCCGCCTTTGCGGCCAGAACCAGGGCCTCGCTCACCGCCGCGATGGTGATCCCGACGACGACCTGATTTGCGGCCTTCGCTACCTGCCCTGCGCCCGCTTCGCCGACGTGCACGATGTTCTTGCCCAACAGCTGAAAGATCGGCATCGCTCGCTCGACGGCGTCAGCCTTGCCGCCGATCATGATTGACAGAGAGGCGCTAACCGCGCCCGCTTCGCCGCCGCTTACCGGCGCGTCCAGCATGTCGAGGCCGCGCCTCTCGGCATCGAGCGCCAGTTTACGAGCGACCACCGGCGAGATGCTCGACATGTCGATCAGCAGTGTCCCCGGCTTGGCGCCGGCAAACACGCCTTGCCCGCCGGCATAGACCTGCTCGGCATCTGGGGAGTCCGGGAGCATGGTGACCACGACTTGACTTCGCGCGGCAACCTCGTGGGAGCTAGCGGCGATTTGGGCGCCTTCCTTGCCCAACTCGTCAACTGGCGGCCTGCCCCGGCTGTGAACCACAAGTGGATAACCCGCCTTCAAGAGATTTCGCGCCATGGGCTTGCCCATGATGCCCAGGCCTATGAAACCAATCGTAACGTTGCTCATGTTCGTCTCGCTTTCTGACACCCAAAAATAACGGACGGGTTCGCGTGTTTGTAGCGCTCCTATCCAGTGCGGTCCGCAGGGACATTAATCATTTGTAGAGCTGCTTGAAGAAGCCCTCCTTCTCGAGCTCCTTCAGAAAGCGCGTGTCGACGAAGTCCTCAGGCTTTTTGCTCTTCACCCCGGGGACGCGTTGGGCCACTTCCTCCATGGCGTTGCGCATGCCCTCCATGTTCGGATAGGCGCTTTGATCGGTGACCTGCAGATAGCTCTGGTAAGTCGCCTCGAGAATCTCGGGATCGACGGTCTTCAGATACTTGGTAATTATTTTTTTGGTCTCATCTTTGTGCGTGGCCGCGTAGTGGACGCCCTCTATAAAACCTTTCAGGAGATTCTTGACCATCTGCGGGTTTTCCCGGTTGAAGCGGTCGGTGGTTTCGATCACCTGCTGAGGATAGGGAATCCCAAGCTCCGCGATGTTGACGAGAATCTGAAAGCCCTGCTTCTTGGCGGTCAGGTCCAATGGCGGGGAGACGATCGTGGCGTCAATCGTGCCGGCCGCCAAGGCCTGGACGCGGCTTGGCTGGGTGCCGACTTGAAGAATCACGACATCCTTGGCCGGGTCGAGGCCGAATTTTTTAAGGACCAACCGGACGGCCGTGTCCGTCCCCGAGCCGAAGCGGCTGACGGCTATTTTCTTTCCTTTGAGCTGGTCCCACTTGGTTATTCCCTTGGCGGCGACCATGCTGTAGGGGAGCGTATTGACGCAAGCGGCGATAATGATCGTGTCCGCGCCTTGGGTGCGTGAAGCGATGGTGGCCGGTCCCGACGAAATGGAAATCTTGACCTGGCCTGAGAGCGCGGCTTGGGCCAAGATGGAGCCGGCTTCGAAGATGACGACCCGCGCATCGATGCCGTACTTTTGCCAAAGGCCCGCATCCTTTGCGACGAAAGAATAAACCATATTGACCGCCGGGCCGGCAACGCCCACGATCACATGATCCTCAGAGCGAACCGAAAGAGGGCAGGCGAGCAAAAAGGCAAATACCACCAGGCCACGAAGGAAAGTCACAGGACCTTTATTCATTTTTTCTCCAGTCGGTTTTGATTTTCGTTTTCAAGTTCGGCGCAGTGAGGCGTAAGGAATGATGTGTTCCTTGCTCCAAGCCACACCGACTCTCTGTACTTACAGTCTAAATCTTAGCTGATTGGCTGGTCCCGAAACGTGACGATATTGGTCTGTTATATGTACCATAGAAGGTACACTAGGGCAAGACAAAAGTGGTCTCCGATAGATTCGCCCACGCGGCGATCCGCTTTGTTTCCCAGGAGCTTGTCAAGGATTTTCAGAAGGCACTATTGCTGCCATGCGCAATCTAACAGGTGTCATGTCTTGCATCACGACTGCGTGCGCGCCGCCGCGATGGGTACTGTCACGTGCTCGGGACGGATGCCGATGCCGATGAGCCAGGCGGGGATGCGGCGAAGAAAAGGGAATTTCGCGATGAGACGGACTGCAAACGGTGGCTTCACCGGTCTTGTCTCATCCAACACTCGTGCTATGACCCTCCGCTGGATCGTGACCTGTATCCACTGGGTAACGCGCGTCGGAAGCTCGCGCCGCTTTTGTATCCGGCGTAAGTGATCGATGGTCAATCGCCCCTCGCGCAGCGGTCCGGCGAGAACATTGGCCGCGGCGACCGCGTCCTGAATCGCCAGGTTGATGCCGACGCCGCCGACCGGGGACATCGCGTGCGCGGCATCTCCGATGCAGAGCAGGCCTGAACGAAACCATTCGGACAAGCGGTCAACGCGGACCGTCAGCAGTTTCACGTCATCCCAGTCGCGCAGCTCGCCGGCACGGTCTCTTGTGTGCGGCGCAAGCTGCGCCACCTTCTCACGGAAGGATTCCAGTCCCCTCCGGCGAATCTCTTCAAACTGACCTTTGGGAATCACATAGCCGAACTGCCAATGCTCGCCGCGGTTGATCGAGACAAAGATCCTCCCGACGTCGAAGCGGCCCATCGTCTGCGAGGGATCCTCCGGCCTTCGAGAGAGGCGGAACCACAGCACGTCCATGGGCGCGCCAAACTCTTTCACGTGCAGTCCGGCCTTCTCGCGCACGATCGAGTGCCGGCCGTCAGCGGCGACTAGAAGATCGGCGCGCACGTCGATCGGGCCGTCCCGCGTTGTCGCGTGGACTCCAACGACGCGCCCGCCGTCTTTCATGAGGCCGGTCACCTCGGCCTCCATAAGCAGACGGAAAGCGGGATATCGAGCCGCTTGATCGGCGAGGAAGTTGAGAAAGTCCCACTGGGGCATCATGGCGATAAACTTGCAGCGCGTCGAGAGGTGGGTGAAGTCAGCGAGCGTCAACCTCATCTCGCCGATCTGTCCCGTCAGCTCGCGGACTTCCTGGTGCGCTAGCTTGAGGAAGTCGTCCAGCAGTCCGAGCTCGTGCATGACTTCGAGCGTCGAGGGGTGGATCGTGTCGCCGCGAAAGTCGCGCAAGAAATCGGCGTGCTTCTCCAGCACAAGGACATCGACTCCGGCGCGCGCCAGCAGGAATCCAAGCATCATGCCGGCCGGACCGCCGCCCGCGATGCAGCAACG
>JAHFAP010000095.1 GCA_023250495.1 Deltaproteobacteria bacterium
AGCCGGCCATCTTAAGTAAACACCGCTTTCGCCTTGATCCTTGTTTTTCGCCTTCCGCCTTCTAACCCTTCAACCCTTTTTGGCTCTCGTGTATTGCCTTTTGCCTTGATTTGACTTCCTCCTGCCAGTTCCTCCTTTTTGACACCACGCCGATCATCTATTACATTGAAGCGATCATCTAGGCGTTCCTAAGGTAAATTCATGGTAGATCTAGACACCATCGTGTCGCTGTGTAAGCGGCGCGGGTTTATTTTCCAGTCGAGCGAGATCTACGGCGGGCTTGGCTCGGCGTGGGATTACGGGCCGCTGGGTGTAGAGTTTAAGAACAACGTGAAGCGGCTCTGGTGGAGAGACAACGTGCAACTTAGGGATGACATGGTCGGCGTGGACGCGGCGATCTCGATGCATCCGAAAGTATGGGAAGCAAGCGGGCATGTGGCGAGCTTCTCCGACCCATTCAGTGGCTGTCCTTCGTGCGGGCGCCATTACCGTGCTGATCAACTTACCGATGCCTTCTGTCCAAATTGCGGGGCAAAGATGTCAGCGCCGAAACCCGCAAGCTTGATGCTTGAGATCTTCCTCGGTCCCGTGAAGGAGACCGCCATGAAGACTTACCTTAGACCGGAGACGGCGCAAGGCATCTTCGTCAACTTTGACAACGTGCTTCAAGCCTCCCGCAAAAAGTTGTCCTTCGGTATCGCGCAGATCGGGAAAGCATTCCGGAACGAGATCACTCCCGGTAACTTCACGTTCCGCACGCGCGAGTTTGAGCAGATGGAGATTGAGTACTTCGTGATGCCGGGGACGGATGAAGAATGGCATCAAAGATGGATCGATGAGAGGTTTGCCTGGTATCAGAAGTACGGCATCCGCAAGGACAACATCAGGCTGCGCGAGCACGCTCAGGACGAGCTCGCGCATTACGCCAAGCGGTGCGTGGACATCGAGTATCTCTTCCCGATGGGATGGAGCGAACTGGAGGGGATCGCCAACCGGACGAACTATGATCTGACACAACATTCCAAGATTAGTGGTAAAGCGCTGGAGTATTTCGACGAGGAGAGCAAGCGGAAAGTCGTGCCGTACGTGATCGAGCCGTCGGCCGGCGCCGACAGGTCCGCTCTCGCCTTCCTGGTCGATGCCTATCACGAGGAAGAGGTCAGAGGAGAAAAGCGAGTCGTGCTTAAGTTTCATCCGGAGCTTGCGCCGATCAAGATCGCGGTCCTGCCGCTGCTCAAAAAGAATGATCGGATAGTGGAGACGGCGAAGAGAATATGCGCGGATCTCAGGAAGCGTTGGTTCTCATTTTACGACGATACTGCTTCCATCGGCAGGCTCTATCGCCGCCAGGACGAGATTGGCACGCCCTATTGCGTGACCGTGGATGTTCAAACCGTGGGGGACGAGAAGACACCCGCGGACGAGAAAGTCACGATCCGCGACCGCGACACGATGCAGCAGATCCGGGTTCCGGTCTCTGCGCTTGAAAGCGTCATGGCTGATCTGATGGCGGAAAGGTGGGCCGAAGTCGCCAGGCAAGAGCCATATCGAATGTCCGCCGCGAAGTAGGCTCAGGCAACGATGCCCTTCTCTATCTCAGCCGGCGTCGGCCCGAAGGTGATGCGCCTAAGATAGTGGGTAATTTTTTGCTCCTCAGTTAAGGACGCCGTCACTTTTTAATCGCCGGTCGCAACGGCCGAAACTGTGTGGGTTGCGGGTTGATGACGAACACCTGAACAGGGTTCAGGGGATAAGAGTACGGGACGTAGTAGGGTCGGAGATATAGCTGGTAATGTATCTGGTGGAGCTCATAGTAAGGATCGTAGGGCGGAAGGTATTGAACGCTGACGTTGTACGAGTCGTAGGGGTTGTAGTAGTAGGGGTCATAGGCTCGCGCCGTGCCAGCGTAAACCGCAACCAGACTCAGCGTCAGAAGAACCAACAAGAGCGTCTTCACGTTTTCCTCCCTTTCATCACCGGCACTTCAATGGCAAGGCCGCAACCCCGGCCCTGCCAGCTAGTAACCGCGGCCGGATCGAGCGTCTTCGTACCCTTCCTGGTAGCCGCGTCTTCTCCCTTGCTCGTACCTCTCGTAGCGGCCACGTTCGACGCCCGCGCCGTAGCCCTCAGAGTACCCCGCGTCGTAAGGGTCACGCGGCGCCAGAGGGGGCGGAGGCGGGTAATAGGCCCGCTCAGGATACACCACTTGAGTTGGCGGTGGGGTTAACACTCGATCCAGGATGATGCCCGTTGCGAGGCCTCCCAGGACTCCGGCTGCGATGGCTGCGCCGTCGCAGCAACGGTGCCGAACAATAACGGTCCGGTTAACCACGACATGTCGACCGCCTCTCCAGTCCCATGCGAAGCTCGGAGTCGGCGCCATGATAAGAGCTGCCAGAAGCGGTGCTGAAAACCTTTTCATATCGATCTCCTTTCTACCGAAGCTAAGTGTATTCCTCGGCGGCTAATCTTCGAATCTTGGGCCGTACTGGTAACCTCCATAGTATCTGTAGGGGTAATAATATCTGTAAGGGTAAGGGCGATAGTAAGGACGCCGGTAGTAATATGCGTCGTCACGTTCATAAACTATACAGCCGGCCAACGGAGCCATGAACATCGCCAAGAGAACCCCTAACAAGACTCTTTTCATGTGAGAGACCTCCATGCGCTCCTTGGCTTTTGATTGAAAGCTTGCTCTCCTTTCTAACTTTCTTAGACGTTTCTTCCGCCTAAAGGTTTACCGGCCGCTGTATCCCGAGGTGTCTAGTCCTTTTCCTTTTGCCGGTACGATTTTTTGTCCTTTGGCCGCAAGCGTTCGCGCAGTGCTCGCTTCTCATCTGGCGAAAGCTCCCGACGTCCCTCAAACTTATCGCGCCACTGCTGGCGCTCGTCAGGGGGCAGATCACGAAACTCTTCGAAGCGCCGCTTGAGGATCTCGCGCCGATCTGGCGGCAGGCTGCGCCAGTAGTCCCATTCTTTGCGCAGGTACTCCTGCCGTTCCGGTGGGAGACTGCGCCAGCGTTGAAAGTTGCGCTCGATCGCGGCCTTCTCCTCCGGACTTAGGTAGCGCCACTGCTCGCGCGGCTCCTGCGCCCAACTGACAAGGGGCAGGAGCAAGCAAAAAAGCAGGCTATAGTGGCTGATGGCTCGTTTCACTTTTCTGCATCTCTTTCCCCTCGACGGCCTCGAGGAGGTCCATGGAATCGAGGAAATCGAAGGAGTTAAAAAAGTCTAAATTGTCCGTCACAGATGCCATCTCCACCAGTTCCCTTTCCTGCGGCGGAGTTTGATGAAAGGGCCACCGTCCCTTGGTGAAGGTTAGCGTCAGGGCGACCGCTAAAACTAGGGCCGTCGCCACGGCCGGCACTGGCCAGGGACGGAAGGGGAATGAAATCGCGTCCCACCAGCGGCTTTTTTCATCCGCCGTCACGAGCCTTGCCCGTATCTCTCGGCTGTAGCTCTGCCAAAAGGCTGGCGAAGGCTCATCGCTCTTTACCGTTGCAGGGAGGAGGCTTTGCAACTCTTCCAAAAAGCGCCGGCACGAAGCGCAGCTTACAAGGTGCGATTCCACCCTGCGCCGCTCTATTCCGGCGCAGTCTTGATAGTAATAGAGAATCAGATCCTGCTCGAAATCTTTACATGCCCCACGCAGTGGATCGTGCCTTTCAGCCATAGTAGACCTCCTATGCAAGTTCCGTTAGCCTCTGTCTCAGGGCCATCACAGCGCGATGGAGATGGGCCTTGATGGTTCCCTCGGCGGCTTTCATCACAGTGGCGATCTCACTGATCGAAAGTCCCTGATGGTTCTTTAACAGAAAGACGGCGCGCTGTTTCGGCGGGAGCGTAGCCAGGGCCGCTCCGATCCGCCGCGATAATTCCTCCCCCATCGCTTGTTGGTCCGGGGAAGGAGCTGGGTTGGCTATTTTGTCCAGTCCGTTGCCTTTCTCGGTCCTCTCATCCAGGGACTCCCAGGAAATTCTTCCTCTGCGACGGCGGTAGTCAAGGCAGAGGTTAACGAGAATCCGGTAGAACCAGGTGTAAAAACTCGCTCGCCTGTCGAAGCCCTTCAAATGGCTGAAGGCCTGCAAGAATGCCTCCTGCGAGAGATCTTTGGCCTCTTCGCGATCGCGGGTGAAGTCGAACGCGATGCGGTAAGCCTTTTGTTTATAGCGGTCCACTAGCACCTCAAACGCTTGGCGCTCTCCCCGCTGGGCTGAGGTTACAAGCTCCTCGTCGCCAGACTCTTCGGGCCGACTGCTTACCATGAGCAGTTTCTGTCACCTGTGTGGGTCGGGTATGAACCCGCCTGGCCTCCCGCCGGAGCGCCCGGCGGCGGGCCAGCGAGATCAAGGCTAATACTACCAAACCCCTTCTCTCAGGTCACGCCGCAGCTCGAGCCGCTCCCGATTGAGTTTACGTCGATCTCCCTGGAGTTCGTTCCAGTCCTGGTGTAACTCCCTTCGCTCTTCCGCTATCTTGTTTAGGTCCTCGTGTATTTCGCGCCTGTCATGGGCGATCTCCGCCGGAGCTGCGCCGCCGCGGATGTCCCTGCGCAGCTCGCTCTCATCAACTCTCCGCTCCCTAATGGACCGATCCAGTTCTTGGCGATCTCTCCGGATCTCTCTCCTGCCACCGTCGATTTCCCTAAGAGCAGCCCCAATCTCTCGCCGCTCCTGGCGTGCCCGGTAACCGTCGCCATTATAATAGTAGTCAGCACGAGCCGCCTCATAGTGAGATGTGTAGATATGAGGCGCCTCCAAAACCTCCAGGTGATGGTAGGGGTAAAGCGGCCCGCCGCCCCCCTGATAAACCTCTACCGGCGCGCAACCCAAGATGAGGAGGGGAAGAATCATTAGGGATCCAAGGACCATAGATCGCATTGTACTCATGAGACCTCCACCTATGTTGGCGTCCCCCCTACCCGATTCTAATCCATTAGACGACTCCGACCTAAAAAAGTTTACCACTCGGCGGCTCAAAACGCATGGCCCATGCGAGCCTTTGGCTCTTGCCGCCTAAAATTCCTGTCTTTTCAGTCGGATAGGGTGAGCCGATCAGCGGAGAAATAGAGCGGAGAGGTTCACATGCCGCCGTAAACCCCGCTCATGGTTTGCGCGGTAAAATCAGCTTGACAACAGAGATCGTTGACTTTAGACTAAAATTGGAAATTTTCTCGATGGCAGGCCGATGGAACTGGGTAACCTGGAAGAGCTCGAGGCGAGAATAAATCGGTTGCTTGAAAGGCACGAGAGGATAAAGCGGGAAAAAGAGCTGGCCGAGAGGCGATTGCAGCAGAGAGAGAGCGAGTGGCATCAATTGAGAGGGCAGATCCGGCAGTATGAGCGGGAGCGCAGCGAGATTCGCGAGCGGTTGGAGAAAATCCTGGGGAATTTGGAGCACTTGGATATCGCTTGAGGATGGGGGTCTGATGAAAAGGGCCATCGATGTCGAGATTATGGGAGAAAAACTCACTTTGCGCAGCGATGCAGAAGAGAGTCATGTACGTAAAGTGGCTGGGTACGTGGACCGGAAGATGCAAGAGGTTCTCAAAACCACCCGGCCAGCTGCCAGGTCCAGCGTTGCAATGCTGGCGGCGCTGAACATCGCGGATGAGTATCAGCGGCTCAAAGATCATTATGATGCGGTGTCGCAGCGGCTAAATGTATTGTTAAAGAGGCTTTCGACTAATTTAACTGAGGAGGGCTAAAAACCAGGGTGATCCCTTTCCCCTGCGGTGTTCGTGATCATCTGAAGCAACTTAGAACCAACAAAGAAAAAAAGGAAGCTGTCCCTTGCCGCGTCCGTCAGGCCCCCTGTTGAGGGGAAGACTCCAGCGGTAATATGGCGTCCACTTGGTTTTCCAGGTTCAAGTTGGTCGTTTGACACGGCACAAAGCGGGGGAAACCAAAGAATCAGGCGCGGGGTGGAAGAATGGGGATTTGGGGAATTAGCGTTACGGAAGGATCTGATCTATCAGCTTTCGCATCTGTGGATACGATAAGGAATTGGCAGACCGTTAATTATGCCTCGGAGTTTTACATTAGGGGTTCTCCGAACGTCGGTCATCTCAGGCGCCTTCGGGCTCCTTCTCCGAGGAGCGGTGGTGGAGAGATCCACTGCCTGCTCGCATAGATCAGTCTCCTAGCGCTCGCCTTCCTCTCCCCATCTTGCTCAAACTTGAGCAGCCTCCTTGGGCCGGCCAAGATGAGGTTTGTATGGGGGAGACAAAGGATAAACTACGGGCTCGGGCCTTTCACCTGCGAGACTCCCTATCAGCTTCTGAGATCATTCCGAAGAACCGGCTGATTCAAGAGAGGGTTCTTCGTTTTTCTCCCTATCTCCAGTCCCGTGCGGTGGCGCTCTATAGCCCGACTACGAACGAAGTCGCCACGGAAAAGATTCGCGAGCATGCCCGACAGGAGGGAAAGAAAATGTTCTACCCCAAACTTGGGGCAGGGACGGATTTGCATTTGGTTCAGGTTGAAGATCCGGAGGAACTCAAACCAGGACGGCACGGAATTCTTGAGCCGTCGGGCGACAGGATTATGACCAAGAAGGATGAAGAGGGGCTGGTGGTGTTTGTCCCTGGTCTAGCCTTTGATCTCCATGGCAACCGGCTTGGCAGGGGCAGGGGCTGGTACGACCGGGTGCTTGCGGGGCTTGGTGAGGGAGTAAGGTTTGTGGCCCTGGCATTTGAATATCAGATCGTCGAGGAGCTGCCCACGGAAGGGTGGGATCGCAAGGTCCATCACATCATCACTGAGAGGAGGATTATTGACTGCCGGGATTTACCATCCGATTCAGGATGGATTTCCTAATCTATCAGTTGAAAAGGGGGTGTTAGCTTTGGAACTCAATCTATTGGCTGGAGTCGGTGGGTTTTTAGTCGGGGCTCTTTTATTCCTGGCCGTCTCATGGTTGCGAAGAAAGCAGCAACGCGGCGAGGCGGAGCAGGCGCGCAGCACGGCGACCCGAATCATTGAAGAGGCCAAGAAAGAGGCCAATGCGATCAAGAAGGAGGCAGAGATCCAGGGGAAGGATCGCGTTCTACAGGCCAAGATGGATTTTGAGAAGGAGGTCCGGGAGACGCGCAGAGAGCTTCAGACACTGGAGAAAAGGCTGGTCAACAAAGAGGAGAGCCTCGACAAGAGAATCGAAGGCGCGGAGAGGCGCGAAGCCGAATTGGGAAGACGGGAGGCCTCGGTCAAGGGGCGAGAAAAGAGCGTTGAAGACAAACAGGCGGAGCATGAGCGTCTGGCCAACGAGGCCAAACGCCAGCTTGAGCGGGTAGCGGGGATGACTCGCGAGGAAGCAAAACGTGGACTCATAGACCAGATGGTTGAGGAGGCCAAGCACGAGTCGGCGAAGCGGATCCGCGTGATTGAGGAAGAGGCTCGCGAAGAGTCTGTCCGGAAAGGCCAAAAGATCGTCGCTTTGGCCATCGAGAGGTTGGCCGGCGACTTCGTGGCCGAGCGCACCGTCACGGTCGTCCCGCTGCCGAACGATGATATGAAGGGGAGGATCATTGGGCGTGAGGGGCGCAATATCCGGGCCTTGGAGGCTGCAACGGGGATTGATCTGATTGTCGACGACACTCCGGAGTCCGTCATCATCTCCGGACACAATCCGATCCGGCGGGAGATTGCCCGTTTGTCGCTTGAAAAGCTGATTTCAGACGGGCGCATTCATCCGGGGAGGATCGAAGAAGTGGTGCGCAAGGCGGAGCAGGAGGTGGACGAGGCCATTCGGGAGGCGGGCCAGAAGGCCATATTCGACGTTGGCGTCCATGGAGTTCATCCTGAGCTGATCAAGTTGCTTGGAAGACTCAAGTACCGCTACAGCTATGCGCAGAACGTGCTGCTCCATTCGATAGAAGCGGCCTTTATCTGTGGCAATATGGCGGCGGAACTGGGCTTGAACGAGAAACAGGCGCGCCGCGCCGCGCTGCTTCACGACATCGGCAAGGCGGTGGATCACGAGGTAGAGGGATCCCACGCCATTATCGGGGCTGAGCTGGCGCGCAAGTACGGTGAGTCGCCAAAGATCGTCAATGCCATTGCGGCCCACCACGAGGACGTGAAGGCGGAGACGATCCTGGCTCCGTTGGTGGATGCCGCAGACGCTTTGTCCGGCGCCCGCCCCGGCGCCCGTCGTGAGATGCTCGAAACGTATGTTCGGCGCCTGGAAGAGCTGGAGCGCATCTGCAATTCGTTTACGGGCGTGGAAAAGTCTTACGCCGTCCAGGCAGGTAGAGAGATCAGGATCATCGTCCAGCATGACACCATTTCCGATGAGGAGGCTGCCCGGATGGCCCGTGAAATCGCCCGTAAGATCGAGAACGAAATGACTTACCCTGGCCAGATCAAGGTCACAGTCATTCGCGAGGTGCGGTCTGTGGAATACGCCCGCTAAACAATTTTGAATGTTTAATTTTGAATTTAATTCAAAACTCAAAATTTAAAATTCATAATTTGAAAAGGAAGCATGCGTATTTTGATTCTAGGAGATGTGATGGGTCGGCCTGGACGCAGTGCTGTCCAGGATCTGGTTCCACGTCTGGTGGAGAGCGAGGGGATTGACCTGGTCATCGCCAATGCGGAAAACGCTGCGGGCGGCATGGGAGTGGATATCAAGAGCGCGGAGGAGCTGTTTTCGGGAGGCGTTCACATCCTCACCTCTGGGAATCACATCTGGAAGAAGAAAGAGATTTACCCTTACCTGGAGAATCGGACCCGTCTGCTCCGGCCAGCGAACTACCCCAGTGGAGCCCCGGGCCGGGGTTGGGTCGAGTGGCGCGACAAGCGCGGACTCCGCGCCCTGGTGATCAACTTGCAGGGAAGGGTTTTTATGCCGAGCCATGTCGACGATCCGTTCCGGTGCGTTGACGCCATCATTAAGGAGCACGGCGACTACTCTCCCGTGGTAGTCGTGGATATGCATGCGGAGGCGACCTCTGAAAAAAACGCCATGGGTTGGTTTCTCGATGGCCGCGCATCGGTCGTCTACGGAACCCACACCCACGTGCAGACCGCTGATGAGAGAATTCTTCCCCGCGGCACCGCCTATATCACGGACCTCGGCATGTGCGGCGCCTTGGATTCGGTGATCGGGATCGAGAAAGAAACCGTGATTGAAGGGTTCCTGACCCAGCTGCCACGCAAATTTGACGTCGCCCGGGAAAATGTGATGCTCCAGGGAATCGTCATCGAGACCGACGAGGAGACCGGCAAGACAAGAGATATCCGTCGCCTGCGCGTTCCGTGGAAGCGGGAGGATGGATGAAACTCGATCCTCATGAGCAGCTGCGGCTTCTGCGCCGGGGTGCGGTAGAGATACTTCTCGAAGAAGAGCTGCTGCGGAAGTTGAAGCGGGGCAAAGCCCTCAGGGTCAAAGCGGGGTTTGACCCGACCGCGCCCGACCTCCATTTAGGGCACACCGTCCTGCTCCAAAAGATGAAACAGTTTCAGGATCTTGGGCACGAAGTTATTTTCTTGATCGGCGACTTTACCGGCATGATCGGCGATCCGTCGGGAAGGTCGGAGACCCGCAAGCCGCTGAGCCGTGAAGAGGTCGAAAAAAACGCCGCGACCTACAAGGAACAAGTTTTTAAGATCCTCGATCCGCGAAAGACTGTCGTAGAGTTCAACAGCCGTTGGATGGCACAGGTGAACGCGGTGGCGCTGATCGAGCTGGCTGGGAAGTACACGGTTGCTCGGATGCTGGAGCGGGAGGATTTCAAACTGCGCTACCAAAACCAGCAGTCCATCAGCATCCATGAATTCCTTTATCCTCTGATCCAGGGATACGATTCGGTCGCGCTTCAGGCGGATGTAGAGTTGGGCGGGACCGATCAGCGCTTCAATTTGCTGATCGGCAGGGAACTCCAGCGAGAGTACGGGCGGGAACCCCAGGTGGTTTTAACGATGCCTCTGCTGGAGGGGACCGACGGCATTCAGAAGATGAGCAAGTCGTTGAACAACTACATCGGGATCAACGAGGCCCCTGAGGAAATCTTCGGCAAGGTGATGTCTCTCTCCGATGAGCTGATGTGGCGCTACGCCGAATTACTGAGCGAGAAAGATCTAGACCAGATCCAAAACGCCCGTCGCCAGGTCAGTAGCGGATCGGTTCACCCAATGGACTTTAAGAAGTCTCTAGCCCATGAGATTGTGGCGCGGTTCCATGGAACTATAGCCGCAGAATCTGCGCGAGAATATTTCGAGGCCCGCCATCAGAAGAGAACCGTTCCAAAAAATATCCGCAAGCAATTTTTACCTCCGGATCGAGTGTGGATCTGCCAGCTCCTCGTGGATCTTCAATTCGCCCGCTCCAAAGGAGAGGCCCGTCGGTTGATTGCGCAGCGGGCGGTCAAGGTTGATGGTCAAATCGTTACGGATGTCGATTTTGAGTTCCGCGGCAACGTCCATCGGCTCGTGGAAGTGGGGAAAACGCGCATTGCCCAGGTTGAGAGTTAAACCGGAGATGCAAATTTTCTTGTTCTCTTCTTGACAAGCACTGGGGATTCCCATATACAGTAGTTTTGCCCGTAGCCGGGCAAGATCGTTGGTCTTTGAAAACTAAATAGTAGCACCCATCCAAAATTTGGGTGGGATGGTTTAGGGCTTCTGTTAAGCCGATGAGGCACAGCTATCAAATCATCCAGTCAATCACCCCCATCAAGGGGAATTGAAAAATTTAACTGGAGAGTTTGATCCTGGCTCAGAACGAACGCTGGCGGCGTGCCTAACACATGCAAGTCGAGCGAGAAAGGGGTGGCAACACCCTGAGTAAAGCGGCGCACGGGTGAGTAACACGTAGGCAACCTGCCTCTAAGATCGGGATAACCTGTCGAAAGACGAGCTAATACCGGATAAGACCACAGTCCTCTCGGGGACAGTGATCAAAGGTAGCCTCTGCATGCAAGCTATCGCTTAGAGATGGGCCTGCGCACCATTAGCTAGTTGGTAGGGTAACGGCCTACCAAGGCAAAGATGGTTAGCTGGTCTGAGAGGATGACCAGCCACACTGGGACTGAGACACGGCCCAGACTC
>JAHFAP010000289.1 GCA_023250495.1 Deltaproteobacteria bacterium
GATCGTTAGACCGATTTGCTTGGCTGCTTTCAGGTTGATGATGAACTCGAACTTTATCGGCTGCTCCACCGGCAGGTCGGCTGGCTTCCTGCCCTTCAGGATCTTATCCACATACGTTGCAGCGCGTCGGAACAACTCTGAATAGTTCGGACCGTAGTACATTAAGCCACCAGCGTCCACGAACTCGGGCCCCGCGTACATTGCTGGCAATCGGTTCTTTGTCGCGAAGTCCACTACCCGATCTCGCTGAGTATTGAAAACGGGACTCGGGGTCGTAATGAGTGCCTGGGCGCCTTCCCTTTTCGCTGCTTCGAATGCGGGCTCGAAATCCTCGAGACCTCGCACAGGAAGGGATTGAAGCTTGAGTCCTAACGCCTTGGCCGCAGCCTCCATCTCTGTGAAAGGCACGTTCCCCCTCGGGCCACCCGACGGCCAGAGGAAGGCCACCCGGGCAGCCTTGGGGAAGGATTCCTTGAGCAGTTCCAGCCTTTTCCCACCTAAGTCTGCAGCTAGGACCGTCAGCCCCGTGACATTTCCCCCTGGTTGCGCCAAGCTGGAGACAAGCCCGCTTTCTACTGCGTCCTCAGTAACAGCGAAGACAATTGGGATGGTGCTGGTTGCACTTTTAGCCGCCAGAGCACCGGACTCACCGGCTGTGAGAATTACGTCAACCTTAAGATGAACCAGTTCCGCGGCAAGGTGAGGAAGCCGATCCAGCTTCCCTTCTGCGTACCGGTACTCAATTGAAATGTTTTTTCCTTCAAGATAGCCGAGGTCGCGCAGACCTTGACGAAAAGGCTCGAACCGGATCGAAAAGAAGGAAGCAGTGGGCGCGCCTAGAACGCCTATTCGAGGGATTTTCTTGGGCTGCTGCGCCTCCACCATCCGCACCCACACCGCGAGCATCACAAGGATTGCAAGACACCCCACCCATTTTCGATTTTGGATACTTCGACTTAGCTCAGTACAGGTTTTAGACTCCGTCCTGAGCCTGACGAAAGATCTTCGATTGTCGGATCGAAAATTCGGAAATCGCATCCAGGTTCTCTCATGCATTTGTTTTTCTCCTCAATAGTCATGAATCATTATGCTTCGCCCTTGACCATGAAAACCCTCACCCCTTCCCTCTCCCTCTGGGCGAGGGCGCGGAAGGTCCCTGAGCTGATGGCTTATTTTCGGAGGAATCGAAAATCGGCAATCGAAAATCATTTTATGACCTTATCCGCCCGCGCGAGCACTTCATGCGGAATCGTGAGGCCGATCTGCTTCGCCGCCTTCAGGTTGATCACAAACTCAAACTTCATCGGCTGCTCCACCGGCAGGTCGGCTGGCTTCCTGCCCTTCAGGATCTTATCCACATACGTTGCAGCGCGGTGGTACAAATCCGCCAGGTTCGCGCCATAGGACATAAGGCCACCATCGTCCACAAAGTTTCTGTCATCGTAGATCACCGGTAGCCGATTCTTTACTGCAAGCTCAGCGATCCGTTTCGCGTTAAATACGAAAACGGGATTCCTGAGCGTGATGAGAGCCTGCGCACGCCCCTTGGTTGCGGCTTGGAATGCGCGTTCGAGATCGTCGTCGCTGCGCACGTCCAGGGATTGGAGTTTGAGCCCCAACGATCGGGCCGCGACCTCCGCCTCACTCCACTTAACTGCGGCATCTGGTGCGGTCGGATTCCGAAGTGCGGCCACATGTGACAGCCGGGAAACTACCTCTTTAAGCAGCTCGAGCCTCTTCCCACTCAATTCCGTGGAGATGGAGGTGAGCCCCGTGATGTTTCCACCCGGTCGAGCAAGGCTGGCGATGAGCCCAGTGTCAACAGGATCATCAGTGCTTCTCATGACAATGGGGATCGTCCCGGTCGCTTTCTTGGCGGCACGTATCGCCGGAGGCTCAAGCGCGACAATGACATCGACCTTGAGCCGCACAAGCTCTGCTGCAAATTCAGCGAGACGATCTTCCTTTTGCTCTGCAAATCGAGACTCGATGGCGATGTTCTGTCCCTCAACATAGCCCAGCTCTCGCAGCCCTTGCCGGAACGCATCGTGACGGGGTGTGCGCCCGGAGGTGACCGATAGCCAACCTATCCGGGGAACTTTCTTCGCCTGCTGCGCTTCGGCTAGTTGAACAGACCCTAGAATGAGGTTAGCCAGTACGATGACGATGAATTTTTTACTCATGGATCTTTCTCCTACTGTTGCCTAACGCCTCGCGCCTTTTGCCTTCTTGTCACTTGATTACTTTATCCGCCCGATACAGAACTGACTGGGGAATCGTAACGCCGATCTGCTTGGCCGCTTTCAGATTGATGATGAACTCGAACTTTATCGGCTGCTCCACCGGCAGATCAGCGGGCGTTCTGCCTTTCAAAATCTTGTCGACATACGTGGCGGCGCGCCGGTCCAAGTCGAGAAGGTTCACGCCGTAAAACATGAGCCCCCCGTCTTCGACAAACCGACCCTGGTGGTATATTACGGGGAGCCGGTTCTTTGCCGCGAGCGCTACAATCTGTGCGCGATGAGAAATGAGGATGCCGCCCGTTAGCGTGAGGACTCCGTCAGCCCGCCCCTTGGCTGCGGCTCGAAATGCAATCTCAATATCCTTGGAATCTAAAACGTCTAGGTATTGAAGCTGCACCTTGAACGCCTTTGCGGCGAGCTCAATCTCTCTTATCACTTGCGCGTGGCCTGGGTTGGTCGAAGTCCCGAGGACGACCACGCGGGAGAGCTTAGGAACGACCTCTCTTAGAATCTCCAGTCGTTTGCCGGTTAGCTCCGGGGCAAAGTTGGACAGTCCCGTAATGTTCCCGCCAGGTCGTGAAAGGCTTGCAACGAAACCCTCGCCAACAGGATCATCATCCTGCGTCATGACAATGGGAATCGTAGAAGTTGCTTCCTTGGCGGCGCGGGTCGCTGGCCCACCGGCCGTGACGATGACGGCTACCTTGAGACGCACCAGCTCGGCCGCGAGGGCGGGGAGGCGATCGGGTTTTCCGTCAGCAGATCGCCACTCAATGACAATGTTTTTCCCTTCCACGTAGCTAAGCTCGCGCAGACCCTGGCGGAACGCCTCGATGCGGGCCGCGTTAGCGGAAAGGGAGCCACCAAATAAGTATCCAATCGGGGTGCCCTTCGTCGGCTGCTGCGCCTCGGCCATTCCCACACACCCCAAGAGAAAGACGAGGACTGCAAAAAACCCTGCCCATTTTAGATTTTGGATTTTGGATTTTAGATTGTCGGAACAGGCATTCGGAACTCGGAGCGAATTCTTTTCATTCATGCGTTTTCTCCTTAATCCAAAATCGCAAATCCAAAATCGAAAGTCACTTTCGTTCAACGATGTGACCGACGATTTCTTTCTGATACTCCAGAAACTCGATGCTCAAGATGTCCCGCGGCCTCGGCAGCGCGATCTTGACCTGGGCCTTCACTGTCCCGGGGTGCGGAGAGAGGACGACGACGCGGTCTGCCAGGTACACCGCCTCGGCGACGTTGTGCGTCACGTAGATCACGGTCTTCTTGGTTTCTCTCCAGACATCCACCAGAAAGCGCTGCATCTCCTCACGGGTGAGCGCGTCCAGCGCCGCAAAAGGCTCGTCCATGAGAAGGACGGCGGGATTATACGCAAGGGCGCGGGCAATGGCAACGCGCTGCTGCATCCCGCCGGAGAGCTCGTGCGGATAGGATCGGGCGAACTTCTCGAGATTCACCAGCTTGAGGAAACGAAGGGCGATCTCTTCCCTCTCCTCCTTCGAGATCCCCTTCATCTC
>JAHFAP010000290.1 GCA_023250495.1 Deltaproteobacteria bacterium
CCGACTACGTCGGCGTCAAACCGATCAGGTGCCGCCAAAGCCAATGGTGACCTTGCCCGCCTCGACGATGACCGGGATCTCGCGCTCGTTGCGCGAGAAGACCAGCATCCGCTTAAGCCCTTCCGGGTCCTTCAAAACGTTGATGTAGTCAAAGGGTTTATTTCGCTTCGAGTAGTCCTCACGGGCACTCCGCGTGTAGGGTCAGAGATCCTGCCCGAAGATCAAAACCTTTTCTGCCATAAGGCTACCTCCTGCGGTCTGTAGTTACTATCGGCCAAAAACGAGAAATTGCAAGGCTCTACCCCCTGTGTTAGTTTCAACGTAGAGGGAAAGCTGTGGCATTCAAAATCGCTATTGCGCAGATCAATCCGCGACTGGGAGATCTTCGCTCCAACCTTGCTCTCTACGAGGAGAAGATCCGCCTCGGAGTGAAAGAAGGGGCGGACCTCGTCATCTTCCCGGAGCTGAGCCTTACGGGCTACTTTCTCCGCGACATGGTCCCTAACGTCGCGCTCAAGCTCTCGGCGCCGGAGATAGGGCGCCTCAAGAAGCTCAGCCGGGACATCGCCTTCGTCGCGGGATTGGTTGAGGAGAGCCCGGATTACCGCTTCTATAATGCGGCGGTCTATTTTGCGGGCGGAGAGATCCGCCATGTCCACCGGAAGGTCTACCTGCCGACCTACGGGATGTTCGACGAGCAGCGCTATTTTGCGCGCGGGGATCGGGTCCGTGCCTTCGATTCCAAATTCGGCCGTATGGCCATTCTTATCTGTGAGGATCTCTGGCACCCCTCCACGATTTACCTGGCCGCTCTGGATGGAGCGCTGGCGGTTCTCTGCCCGTCCACCAGCCCGCTGCGCGGCATTACCGAGGGCCAGCCGCAAGACGACAACGCGCGCTACTGGGAGCTGATTAACAGGACCTACGCCGAGACCTTTGGCCTGTTCGTGATCTATGGAAACCGCGTCGGCTTCGAGGACGGCGTGGGCTTCTGGGGTGGATCGGAAGTCGTGGATCCGTTCGGCCGGAGAGTGGTCAAGGCGAACTATTACGACGAGGATTTCGTCATCGCGGAGATCGCCCTGGAGTCGGTCCGGCGCAAGAGGACGATGGCGCCGCTCTTGCGCGACGAGGATATCGATCTCACGATCAACGAGCTGCTGCGCATCCGCGAGCGGCCGGCACACACGGAACAGGTTAAAGGGTTGAAGGCCTTCGGCTCTGAGGCTCAGGCTCGAAGAGGTCCAAAGGTTGAAGGGTTTAAGGGTTTAAGGGTTAAAGGGGCGAAGAGCAAAAGCGCCAAGAGAAAGCGCTGAATGGCGGTGCAGATTCCCACGAATGTGACGCTCGTGCGCCAGATCCTTGTTTCCTTCATTCGCAACGAAGTGGAGAAGGTCGGGCTTCGCCGCGTGGTGGTCGGGCTTTCCGGCGGCGTGGATTCGAGCCTGAGCGCGCTGCTCGCGGCCGAGTCGCTTGGTCCGGATAACGTCCTCGGCATCATGATGCCCTACAAGACTTCGAGCCCGGAGAGCCGCGAGCATGCAGAGCTTGTCGTCCGGAAAAGCTCGATCCGTTCTCTGACCATAGATATCTCGCCGCAGATCGACGCCTATTTTGAGCGCTTTCCCGACGCCGACCAGAGGCGCAGGGGAAACAAGATGGCGCGCGAGCGAATGACCATTCTCTATGACCATTCCGCGCGCTGGGACGCGCTGGTCCTCGGGACGAGCAATAAGACGGAGCTGCTCCTCGGCTATGGGACTCTCTACGGCGATATGGCCTCCGCGGTCAACCCTCTGGGCGATCTTTACAAGACGCAGGTTTGGGCGCTGGCCGAGGCGGTCGGCGTGCCCGAAGTCGTCGTGCAAAAAAAACCTTCAGCGGACCTCTGGGAGGGGCAGACGGACGAAGGGGAGCTAGGCTTCAGCTATCGCGACGTGGACGCGCTGCTCTATCTCATGGTGGACGAGCGTTATTCTCGGCCCGAGCTGATCGCCGCCGGTTTTCCTGAGCGGTTCGTCGATGAGGTCACGCTGCGCATCATGAACTCCCAGTTCAAGCGGCGCCTGCCGGTTATCGCCAAGATCTCGCAGCGCACGATCGACCGCGACTTCCGCTACGCGCGGGACTGGGGCAAGTAAAAAACAATTTTGAGTTCTGAATTTTGAATTTTTAATTGAATTCAAAACTCAAAATTCAACATTTTGGGGAGACGGAGTGTGGTTGGGACGCTTTACATTGTCGCCACTCCCATCGGCAATCTGGAGGATATCACGCTGCGGGCCTTGCGGGTGCTGAGGGAGGTCGATCTCATCGCCGCTGAAGATACCCGGCAGACACGAAAGCTTCTGGTGCACTACGGCATCGCCACTCGGCTCACTAGCTATTACGACCAGGTCGAAGCCGCCAGAGCCTCTCTCCTCGTCAAACAGCTCAAGAGCGGAAAGCATATCGCCCTGGTCTCCGATGCCGGAACTCCCACGCTCTCGGACCCTGGTTTCCGTCTCGTGCAGGAGGCAATTCGGGCTGCCGTTCCGGTTATTCCTGTGCCAGGTCCCTCGGCCCTGACCGCGGTCCTGAGCGTGAGCGGGCTGCCCACGGACCGGTTTGTCTTCGAGGGATTTCTGCCGACAAAAAAACGGGAACGGAGAGAGAGATTACAGCGCCTGCGGGAGGAGGACAGAACTCTCGTCTTCTACGAGGCCCCCCATCGGCTTAAAGAAACGCTCGATGATCTGCTGGAGCTGCTCGGCGACCGCCAGGTGGTCTTGGGCAGAGAGGTCACGAAAGTTTACGAAGAGCATATCCGTGGCCGGATCAGCGAAGTGATCGCCGAAATCGGCCGCAAGGAACCGCGCGGCGAGATCACTCTCCTGATCAGCGGTTCGGCAGGAGAGCAGATCCCGCTGGAGGATCTCATAAGGGCGGAGATCGAAGAGCTGCTGCAAAAAGGGCTGCGGGTGAAAGAGATCGCAGAGGTTTTAGGGGAGAGGTTTTCCTATCCCAAGAGGGACGTCTATCGTCTGGTTTTGGAAAAGGAACGAGAAACTTCGTAGGGAAATCAGGAATCAGGGATTGGGAATTTAAAACTCAAAACTCAAAACTCAAAACTTTCCCTGCCTAGCGTGTGATGCGGAAAGCTGAGAATTCGTCTTTGAACTCCTGCCACTGAACTTGCACATCCCGCACATGTGCCCCAGGAGGGCCATGACGGCACCAGGCGATGAGGTCATCAATGCTCTTTTTCTTACCTTCCGCCACCAGCTCGACGGCGCCGTCAGGACAGTTCCGCACCCATCCTTTCACTCCTAGTCGGTTCGCTTGGTCGTGCGTGGCGGCGCGAAAAAATACTCCCTGAACTCTTCCTTCGATCTTCACATGAACTCGAACCCGATCCCCGGCGTTTTCCATAGCGCTCTTTGGGATTAACCTCTTAACGTATGAAAGGGCGATCTTCAAGGACCGTCAGTTTGATTGCAGCGGTCAGCAATCAGCCATCAGCCTCAAACGACAAGCTGATAGCTACGATTGACAAGGAGGTCGATCATAGGTAAGCTTGCGCCGTTTTGTCAGGATCCCTTTACCGAAGAGCCTGCCGAGAGCCGGTTTTCTTGTGCGGAACTTTCGCGCCTTGGCCTTCCGTGTAAGTCGATCCCGAGACCTTTGTCCCCGTCGTTTAATGAATGAAGGAGGGTCAAGATGGGCGCGAAGTTATATGTGGGGAATCTTTCCTATTCGGTCGTCGAGGCGAAGCTTGAAGA
>JAHFAP010000096.1:0-8509 GCA_023250495.1 Deltaproteobacteria bacterium
GTCTATCTGACCAAAGTGAGTGCTTCCCGCCAGCAAGGCCTGCGTCCCCCTGGCCGATCCGGGGATCATGACAAGATCGGTGCTCAATCCATATTTCGCAAAGAGACCGAAGTCCTTGGCGGCCCATACGGGCGCCTGGAATCCGGCAAAGCCGGCATAGCTGACCATGGTGCGCTCTTGCGCGACGAGAGTTGCCGGCGCGGCGCTGAGGATTAGAAGAATGGCGGACCAGAACGCCTTTGACATCTTGACCTCCGCTGCTGACCCTTTCCACGCTTTGAATCTGTACGGCAACACGGCCGAAGAAAGCGATCCTCGATTCTCCTCCCTGTCGCCTCACGGCTCACGCCCAGCTTTTACTCTCGCCTCACGCCTCATTCAAGATTCACGTAGGCCCTCATCCAATCGCGCGGCGTCGCTCGCGTCCAGTGGCTCGAAATGAAATTGCCCGTCGTCGCCGGTGTACAAACGGTAGAATCTCATCTCTGCCTCTTTTTCCTAAATTGAAGAGTTTCCATGAGGTGCTTCACCAAAAATGGCCAGACTTGGGTGGCGTCAGCCTGGATCTCGGCGTAGACGCCGTTCTTCGCCGCTTTGCGCCATGACTCATTTTCGGAGTAGGTGCAGCCGGAAAGATGTCCGTAGTAGGGCCGGTCGGGACAGATCCTGATTCCATAGGTAAACCGACGTTGCGGGTAAATCGTGCCCATACGCGCATTGATGATTTCGATCAGCGGCGCGACGTTCTGAACGTTGTTTCGCGGCACGCCCCCGCCGATGGTAAAAATCCCAAAACGCCTCGCCTGCGTCACCAGCTTGATGAGCGCTCTGCTGTCGAGTTCGAGATCGATCAAGATCGGCCTTTTTCCGCGGCGCTTGCGCTTGAGATTATGGATATAGAGATCGTTGCCCAGCTCCGAGTCGACAAAGGCCGGCACAAAAACAGGCGCGCCGTGTAGGTACGCGGACTTTAATATGCCGCGATCGTTGGGATAGTTTTCAGCGAGATGCTTGCCGACGAGTCTGTTCAGGGCCGTGGGGCTGAGCGGGCGCGAGCCATCGAGTTGGTCGATGACTTTCCCGATGACTTCCTCGACGGTATCGAGATTTGTTTCGGGCTCCAGCGTATCCGTTACGCGATTGAGTTTCCGGCGAGCCAGCGCGGTATCGTCGTAGGCCGGATTGTACTTGTAGTGCTTGAGTCCGATGGACGACACCAGGCCATGGGCCATGAGGGCGCCGGTGGAGGAGATCGCATGGATCATTCCCGACTCGACCATGTCGCAGATCACGAGATCCATTTTCCCGACCGTCATGGCCCCGCTGATCGTAAGGAAACGAAGGCAGCTTTTGTCGCGCATCATCTTACGAAGCGCCGCCGCCCCCTTTGAAACCTGTGAAGCCACGCCGCCGTAGGAAGCAAGATCCGATATCAGGGATCCCACGGTCGATCGCTTTCCGTTGGTCCATTCGTCGAGGGCGCGGTAGATGATCGGCATCACAAATCGCGGGTCGGCGAACACGGCGTCGGGAAAGTAGCCGTCTCTGATCTGTCCCGGGCGCGCCATATCGAACGGGTTGATAAAGACGGCGCGCGCAGGCTTCTTATAGATTGCGTCGGCGCATCTTTCCGAGAATCCGCCGACGACGATGGCGCTTTCTCTGCCCGCGGCTCTTTTTGCATACTGAGACGGCGGAACGATCCTTCCACACCATTTATTTTCGACGAATCTTTGTAACAACCGTCCCAGAGGAGAGTGGTCCAATCCGCCGTAAATGATGACGGGCTTCTTCTTTGACGCGATCATTTCATGGATCGTCCGGGCGGCCTCCCCGAGCATTCTGGCCCCGAAGGCGCAGAATCTCATCGCCTCGACAATGTCGCCTACGGTATCGCACTTGCGCAGGTCCAAAGATTTGAGTTCTTCGAATTTCAAAATATTCGCGGCCTTTCTCTCTTCGAGTCGGAGAGTTGTTTGCTTCGTAACATGGCTATGGCACGCAGTCAATTAGAGCGAATCTGAATTGTCGTGAGCCGGCCCATGGCAGCGTTACGTCAACTCGAGCGCGGTCTGCGGGCGGAAATGGACATTTTCTCTGTCTTGGGGTAATAAGGTTTTGGGCTAACTCGAAGAGGGATGGGAGCAGGTTCTACCTGGTAAAAGCCGGCGACGCTCCCAACGCGTTGGATGATCTGTTGGATCCTAAGTGGAAGGGCAAGATCAGCATGCCCGATCCCTCCGCGCACACGACCACAGCGCAGTTTCTATGGAACCTGCAAAAGCTGAAAGGGGATAAATGGCTGGAGTTTGTGAAGGCGCTGGCAAAACAGCAGCCTCGCATGGCCGAGTTTCGGGAGATCTTTTTCGCCAAATAGAGAACGGCTTCCGGTTTGAGCGCCCGTCTCGCGCCTCCAGCCTTTCTCCGCCGGAGGCGGACTCGCCTACGTTCTGTGGCGAGGCTTCCCTCTCTCAAAGCGGCGTTGTGCTGGCCGGCGGCCTGCGATGGCGGGTCGCCTGCTCATACGAGTAGGCCAGCTTGATCATGTTTCCATCGTCGTAGGGCCGTCCCAGGAAGCTGATCCCGGCGGGAAGGTTGTCGCGCGTAAATCCCGCGGGGACGACGATCGTGGGAACGAATACCAAAAACGTGTTCAGATGCGGGGCGCCCTTCTGGTCGACGTAAGGCGAGTTGACTCCGTCTTTGATGAGCGTCGGCTGGTGCTCGACAGCCTTGTGCACGATGGCATCCAGTTGGTGATCGGCCATGACCTTTAGCATATTGATCATCAACTCGTCTTGCGCCTTAAGGTACTCATAATGTCGGGTCGAATCTGATGACCTCGTCCATCGGTCTTGCGAGCGTCGGACGACTTTGGCGAAGTCCGGCGACCGCGTCGCCTCCTCACGAGACTGGAACGGGGCATTGGCGCTCCGGCCGAAGTACGCCTTGAACGATTCCTCTCCTCCGGTGGGGCTTCCCGCCCGTTTCGCGAGCAGCTCTTTGACCTTTGGAATGACGATCGGGTCGACGATCTCGGCGCCGGCCGCTTTCAGCTCTGCAACGGCTTTGTCGAAAACTTCCGTGATTTTTTTGAAGTCTTCCGAGTCGGGCTCGGAGTCGAAACCGATCGATTCACGCAAGATCCCGATGCGCGCTCCTTTCAAGCCGTCTTTGTCGAGGAATTTTGTGTAGCTGTCCGGGACAGGGCCGACGCCTCTTGAGGTAAGAGGATCCTCCGGATCGTAGCCGACCATGACATCCAACAGAACGGCCAGGTCTCTGACCGTGCGGGCCATCGGGCCGAGAGAGCCGGCGATTTCCGGCCAGCCGGCATAAACACCGCCCCGGCTTACAAGGCCGGCCGTGGGCCGCATCCCGACGATGGAGTTCCAGATCGACGGTCTGCGGATCGACGCAAAGCCCTCCTGTCCGACTGCCACGGTCGCGAAGTTCGCTGCAACGCTCGCCGCGGAACCGCCCGAGGAACCGCCGGCCGTCCGATCCAACGCGTAAGGGTTCCGTGTCGATCCGAAAAGGGAGCCGTGCGTGTCGCCGCCTCCTAATTCACCAAGCGTGGCTTTCGCTAAAATGATCGCGCCGGCTTTTTTCAGTTTCTCCACGACAAAGGCGTCTCGATCCGGGTAGTAGCTCTTGAACAACAGCGAGCCCAGCGTCGTCGGCATGCCTTTGGCGTCAGCCTGATCCTTAATGATCACCGGAATCCCGTGAAGCGGACCCACAAAACCTGAAGCCTTGAATGCGGCATCGAGCCGGTCCGCCTCTTCAAGAGCCTTGGGATTTACCGTGATGATCGCGTTGATGGCGGCTCCCTTCTTGTCGTACGCCTCTATGCGATCAAGATACATCCGGACCAGTTGCTGCGACGTGAGCCGCCCCGATTTGTAGGCGCTGTGAATATCGTCTATCGTCGCCTCCAGAACGTTGAACGGCGCTGTTGATTTCGCAGGCTTCGAATCCATTTTAGCCTCCCCCTTTGTCGGTCTTTTTCATCCTTCATCCCTCACCCTTCATCCTTTAACTAACTCACTTGGACGGGAACCTTTTCGCCATTTCGGTAAAGAAGCCTTCCTTCTCGAGTTCCTGAAGGAAGCTGGGATCGACGAACTGCTCCGGTTTGGCGCTCTTCGCCTGCGGCATCTGCGGCGCGAGCATGTCCAGGATAAACTGGATTCCTTTGAGAGTGAAGTAGGGTTTCTTTGGAATCATCTTCACATAGTTCTGGTAAGAGGTTTCGAGCACCTCGGGATCGTTGGTGCGCATGTATTTGCCGAAGACTCTCTGGGATTCCTGCTTGTTGGCGTGGATAAAATGGATTCCCTCGATGTATCCTTTTAGCGCCGCCTTCACGGTGTCTCGATTGCTCTTGATGTAAGCGCGCGAGGTGGCGAGACCGTTTCCCTGAACCTCGACACCCAGGTCCGCAATGTTGAGGAGATCAATAAACCCCATCCTTCTTGCCACGGGAGCCGTGGACATATTGAAGAAGGAGGCGTCAAGCTTTCCCGCGACCAAGGCGCCCAGCCGCTCCGCGTCCGGTCCGCCGGGGATGAGCGCGACATCTTTATTGGGCTCGAGGTTGAGATGTTTAAGAAGGATGAGAGCCGCATAGTGCGTGGCGGATCCGAATCCGCTGATGCCTAGTTTTTTTCCTCTTAACTGTTCCAAGCTGGTGATCCCGGGACGGACGAAGACAACCTGGTAATACGTGGTTTCCACGGCCGCGACGAGCGCCAGGTTGTAACCCGTCAGGCTGGCCTGCACGACCGTGCCGACGTTGACGATCGGCGGATCGCCGCCGGCCAAGGCCTGAGTCGCTACTTGTCCTCCTCGGAGAAAGACGGGGTCCACATCCAGGCCGTACTTTTTAAACAGCCCTTCCTCTTTGGCAACCCATATATGGCTCTGGGTGAAGGCCAGGGATGGGTAGCCCAGCCTGATTGTTTTGATCTCCTGGGCGACTGCGGAAGTGGTAGGGGTTGAGGGGATAAAGAGAAAAAGGGTTAACAAGATAAAACCCTTCAACTGCTTAACCCCTGCGCTCTTTAACATGACACTCTCCTTACCACGCGAGTAGTTTGAGTTTATTCTTTGCGCTCTTGCCGGATTTGCTCCGGGGAAAGCGGGCAGCGAGATGCTCCAATAGGTTCTTTCCCAGGCTGCGCTCCTCCCCAGGCCGCTCGGCCAAACTAAAGCCGAGAGAAAAAAGATCCTCGGGGGTGAGTTTTTTTTCTTTCTTGAGCGCTTCGAATAGCGGGAAGGCCGAGTTGCGATAGAGATCGCCGAGCAGATCCACGGCCGGCACCTGCCGTTGACCCGTATGAGAGTGCAGTTTGAGCTGCGCCAGGACGAGATGGAATTTATCCTCCGGCTTGAACTCGGAGAATTCTTTAAGCGGCGTCAGAAACGCCAGCGCCTCTTTGTACTTCTTGGCCCTGACGAGCCGGACCCCATGGGCGGCCAACTGCTCATAGGCGTAATCTTCGCTGCCTGTCTTGAGCACGTGCAGAAAGGCAGTCTGAATCCGCTCTTCGGTTGCAATCGCCGCTTGCAGCCGTTTCCAAAGCGCGTCCAAAGTGTCCTGCCGCCACTTTCCCTCGTACGAAGGCAAAAGCTCGGCGATGCTCCACGCCTTGCTCGGGTCGTCACACGCCACCAGCTCCTTGATGAGCGCGGCGCGCGCCTCGGGGATCTTGTGCAGCGAGAGGGCGGCGATATCCCGTCGCCTGTAGTCCGGGTCGCCCAACTGTTGCATCAGGGTGCGCACGGTTGCCGGCGAGCTGAAATCTCCCATCTTGCGCAGAGCAAACTGCTGCACCGCTCCGTGGGGACTCTCCAGCAGGCGGGAGAGCACGTGCCGGGAGTCTTCCGGAAGGGGATGAGCGTCGAGTAATTCCAGGGCCAAGCGCGTCACCTCCGAGAATTCCGCTTCTTCGAGCAACGCGAAGAGCTTGGCGAATTCGTCCTTTCGTAAGTCCTGTTTCCGAAGACAGTGAAGCAAAGCGACTAACGCGTGGGAGCGGAGACTGGGGTGGCGCTGAGGCCCAAGAAAACTGAAGAGCCAACGGCGGGCCTGGGGCCGGCCGAGCTGGCCCAATAGCCGGATCGAAGAGATCACTGCGGGCTTTTGCCGGTTGACGTCTAGAGTCGCAGCAAACGCCTCAACTTCATTATAGAGCAGCTCCTGCTCGTTGGGATCGATCTCACGCATCGCCGGGGTCATCAGATCGCACACCGCCCTGTTGAACTCGTCCGTCCCGGAGAGGAGCATTCGCAGCAATCCCTTCCAAACCGCTTTCCCGCGCACAGCGCACAGGACGCGCGCCGCGTTCAACTGCCATACGCGCGAGGCGGCCGGCGCGCGTTGAAGCAGCGGATGGACCGCTGTCTGACCGGCCCGGCCCAGCAACCGAACCGCCCGCTCCTGCATCTCCTTGTCCGGCTCTTCGAGAAACTTGAGCAGCAGGGGAATGCCGGCTTTGGGCTGGACTTCCTCAAAGTAGCGTAGGGCAAAATCTTTGAGCACCGGGTTGGAATGATCCAGTACCGCCCCCCACTGTCTTGATGATACCGGGATTCTGCAACTTGAGAGCGCCCAAGACCAGCAGCGCTGCGCAGCGGTGCTCGACGGTTCCCTTTTCGACAAGAGTGAGCAGTTGCTGGGGGATGTTGTCCATCGCCGTTACCGGTAAAAACGCGTGCTCGTGCTTGGGTTTCGTGCTCGTGCGGGTTCACGAACACGAGCCACGGACACGAACCACGAATCTAGAAGAAGGCGAGTGTGCGCACTTCGATGCTTTCGCGGGCCGGCGCGTCCGGCGGGCTGGTCGGATCGTCGAAGGCCGCGTGCGCGGTCCATCGCGCCCGACCGTCTTTTTCCGAATCGTAGGTCTTGAAAACCAGCGCCTCGTTTCTTTGCATGTTCGGGAAATAGAACCAACGGTGATCGGGGTTGTAGGTGATGTGGTAGATCTCGCCGACCCGATCCGGGTATTTCCGCTCGGTCGGGATCAGGTCCTTGGTCGCCAGGCTCCGCGCGTCGGCGATTGCGAGCGGCGCCGTCTGCACCGGTTTCCGGATCGGCCGCCAGATTTGGATGACCGCAAACGGGCGCTTAAGAAGCGCCTCCGCCTCCCCGGCGGGGAGCAGGTCGCGCACCCGTTGCGGACCGGACCACTCGGTGTAGTCGTTGTGCACTCTGCGGACCGGCTCGCGCACTTTTTTCTCCTCGCGCGTCGCATCGTCTGCGGCACGCAGGGTGTGATCGAAGACCACGACTCTGGACGCGCCGGTCGTCTCTTTCACCAGCCGCTCCATTTCCGGATAGTAGACCGAGCGCACCTCGTCTTCGTCGTAGAAATCCGACATCCTGGTCTCGTGGTTGATGAAAATGAATCCCTGCCGATCCAGGGAAAGACGATCGAGAATGGGCCGGCCGTTGTGAATCGTCACCGTTCGCTCCTCGTACCGGCCTGTGTGCGTTGTGGGGCCGGAACCCGGTTCGGCCGAGTAGCTGACCGGCTTGTCTCCGGTATCGACGAGGTAGTTGAGAGAAGTCTCCACGAAATCGAAAGACTGTTCCTGTCTGCCTGGTCGTGCCATGGCGAATCTCCTTTCAGATCAACCCAGCGGCTGCTGGCGTCGCAGTTGGCGGGCGATGAAAGCCTTGATCATCTCGATGGCGCGGTCCGTCTGCGGGCCCGGCTTGATAATCCAGCGGTGCTCGCAGCCCGGGTAGACTTCGTAGTCGATCGCGCCGCCGGCCTTTCGGTAGGCGGCGGCGAAGCGCTCCTGCACCACGGGGAGCACGTTGTCGTCCAGTTCGCCTTGCAGGACGAACATCGGTGGTAGAGCGACCGGCTCGCCGCGCTCGAGGATGCGCTGCGGATTGCCGTCGAAAATATTCTCCCACGGGTTGAAATAGATCTCGCTGTTCTGGATCAGGTTCTCGCGCTGCATCTTCTTCGCTTGCTCGTAGCGGGCGAAGGGGTCGCTGATCGGGGAGCGGACCACGGCGTAAGTCAGGGTTGCGTCGAGGCGCGGCGCTGCCGGCAGCGGGTGCGCGCTGTAGCGCGGGTCGCGCGGGCGCAGTGCGCACAGCTCGATCACGTGGCCCCCGCTCGAGCTGCCCAAGGCGCCGACCGTCTCCGGATCGCCGTTCCACTCGCGGGCCTTCGACTTGAGCCAACGGATCCCGTAGTTCGCGTCCGCCACCGAAGCAGGGTAGGGCGCTTCGCTCGCAAGGCGCAGGTCGATCGCGACGACCAGGATGCCGCTTGCCGCCAGCCGCTCGTCCACCGGCGCGTTGGCCGTGCGGTCCTGGTCGTTCCAGGCGCCGCCATGCACGTCCAGAAGCGCCGGGAAGGGGCCCTGGCCCTGCGGCTGGTAGATGCGGGCCATCAGAGTCCGCGCCGGATCGCGCCGGCACTCCACGTCCCAGACCTTGAACTCGTACTTCTTCGAAGGGTCGTAGGCGACTGCCATCTTT
>JAHFAP010000096.1:8609-10878 GCA_023250495.1 Deltaproteobacteria bacterium
CCTCTTGACGGCGAGTGCTGTGCTGTATTACCGAGCGTGTTGGAGATTCGCGAAATGTTGGAACAAGGAGAAACAGCATGGCAGCCTTCACGGTAGTCGGCGCTCCGGTGCTGCGGGCGGAAGGCCCTGATAAGGTCACCGGTCGCTCCATGTACGCCGCCGACGTCAAACTCCCAGGCCTGCTCTGGGGTAAAATCCTCCGCAGCCCGTATCCCCACGCTCGCATTCGCCGCATCGACGCCTCCAAAGCCCGCCAGCTGACCGGCGTAAGAGCCGTCATCACCGGCCAGGAGATCCCAGGCCATTTCATGGGAAAAATGATCCGCGACATGCCCGTTCTCTGCTGGGACGTAGCGCGCTTCGTGGGCGATAGGGTGGCGGCGGTGGCCGCCGACACAGCCGAAGCCGCGGAAGAGGCGCTGGGTCTCATCCACGTCGAGTACGAGGAGCTGCAAGCGGTCTTCGACCCGCTGGAGGCGATGCGGCCCGACGCGCCGCGCATCCACGAGAACGTCGCAGGATATGACGGCGCTCCCAAAGAGCGGTTGGCCCTGGATGTGCACAACGGACTTACCCGGCTGGCCTGGAGCAAGGGTGACGTCGAGCGGGGCTTTCGCGAGGCGGACCTGGTGTTCGAGCACACCTTTCGCATTCCTGGCCGACACCAGGGATACATCGAGCCGCACGCCGGAGTCGTCGCCATCGAGCCCGATGGCCGGATCCAAGTATGGGTCTCTGCCAAGAATCCTTTCGGCATCCGCACTCAGTTGGCTCAGGCCGTCAACGTTCCTGAAGAGCGCATCCGCATCAACGTGGTCAACGTGGGCGGGGAGTTCGGCGGCAAGGGCGACGCGTTTGGGCTGCCCGTCGCCTATTTCCTCGCCCGGCAGTCGGGACGGCCGGTGAAGATGGTCATGACCTATGCCGAGGAGTTGACGGCGAGCAACCCGGCGCATCCCACGGTGGTCACCGTGCGCAGCGGCGTGAAGCGAGACGGCCGCATCGTGGCGCGCACTCTGCGGGCGGTCCATGCCAGCGGCGCCTACGGCGCGCTAAAGTCCAACGCTTCTCTCGCCACGTGGCACTACGCCGGCGGGCCTTACCGGGTTGATAATGCCTCCGTCGAGTTTCTTCAGGTCTACACCAACACCGTTCCCGGCGGCTATTATCGCAGTCCCGGCTCCGTCGCGACGTTCTTCGCGCTGGAGTCCCACACGGATATTGTTGCGAAGGAATTGGGTATGGATCCTGCCGAATTTCGCTTGAAAAATCTGATCTCGAACGGTGATGAAGACGCCGTCGGCCAGCGCATGCGCAGCGTGCGCTTCCGCGAGGTTCTTCAGGCGGCCTTGGATGCCGCCGGCTGGAAGAAGCCCAAGGCCGGCGCGGGCTACGGCCGCGGCATCGCGCTCTTCGGACGTCACATCAGCGGCGGCGACACCGGAGTCATCCTTACCGTTGAGAGCGACGGCGCCTTCACGGTGATAAGCCCTACCTTCGACCAAGGCGCGGGCACTCATACGATCTTGCGACAGCTTGTGGCTGAAGAGATGGGAGTTCCCGTTGGACAGGTGCGCGTAATCGTCGGCGACACCGATATCGCTCCGCGCGACAGCGGCGCGAGGGCGAGCCGGGTGACTTACGTCGCCGGCCGCGCCGTCGTTCACGCATGCGGTGAGCTGCGGGGGCAACTATTGGCTCAGGCCGCGCGCATGTTGGAGTGCGCGCGGGACGAGGTGGAGTTCCGCGACGCCAAATTCTTGCTGCGGCAAGATCCCAGCCAACAAATCAGCTTGAGGAGAGTCGTCGCCCGGGCAGGGCGCCGCCTTACAGTCACCGTTCATGAAGATTTGCCGCAGCCCGACGACGTGACCTACACCTGCGCGCAGGTAGCAGAGGTGGAGGTCGACCCGGAGACGGGCAGGATACGGCTCCATCACTTCGTCACGGCCCACGATGTCGGCACGATAATAAACCCCATCACCCATCAAGGCCAGATCGACGGCGGCGTGGTCATGGGCGTAGGCCAGGCCCTCATGGAAGAGCTGGTGATCGAGGGCGGACAGGTCACCAACGCGAGCCTCGGGGACTATAAGCTCCCGACGGCCGCGGACATCCCGGAACTGAAGACTGTCCTAGTCCGCTCCGGCGGAGGCCTGGCGCCCTACGCCGCCAAGGCTATCGGCGAATTCGCTAATAACAGTCCTCCTGCGGCCATCGCCAACGCCGTGGCCGATGCCGTAGGGGTGCGTCTATTCGAGCTGCCGCT
>JAHFAP010000097.1 GCA_023250495.1 Deltaproteobacteria bacterium
GCCGTCGCTGTCCGTAAAATAGACGGCCTCCGGCTTCAAATCCGCCAGAATGGATTGGATGGTCGCGCCGAGCTTGCCGGCCTTCGCGGCCGCGTTGCCGGACTCGACGGGGATGTTGACTTTCAGTAAGAACCGCATGCTTCACCTCCTGAGGGTTTGGTTTTCTTGCTGTTTTGTCACTGATCCTCTGCGACTGCAACTTGTTTTTGGACGCGACGGATCTCGCCTTTAATGTGTGATTGCAACACCTGACCCCGCTGGCTTGCCGACCCCTTTAGGCCGCCCACCAGATAGCAGCGGGTCATTCGGGTCGGAGCGTTTTCCACAGGTCGGGATCATGTCGTCGGAGGAAATCAACCGCCCGATCTATGTGCGGGAGGACTTGCTTCACACAAATCTCAATTATATCTGGACCACAAGATTGAACCGTAATGCCTAAAAAAATACCGACACCCGGCCCGTTCGTGCGGTAATAGATGATGGAAAACGCTATGGCACTGACACGGCCCTTCACTGAGTCAACTAACGCGTCGACGCTTTGCGCAACAATGATTATTCTTGGTATTTTGACATTGGTTTCGACAAGCACAAATCCTAGTGATCCGCGAATGGCTTCTTTCAAGGCGAACGCCACCGCTCGCCCAATAGAATCTTGACCATCGTGGTCTACCGCGACAGGAATTTTCTTGGATTGAGGGACCGCGATGGTCGGAACGAGCAGACAAAGTACGAGCAGCAATATCGATGCTTTCATCGCCTCACTCCACCTTTCCTTACTTTTCGCATTGCTGTCTTTCACCAGTGACCCAAGGATAGGTCCGAGAAAAGGGGGGTGTCAAGTGGGGATATGACCGCAGGACTAGCAGCAGGGTAACACCACTGCATCATTACGAGAGGGGCCTCTCTAAAGCCTGGCACCGTTTCCGGCACCGTTTCCCTTGCCAAGTCCTTCTTCAGCGTGACGGGAATTGCTTTTTTAATCTCTCATAGGTGTGTCGGAGATCCGTGGCCAGTGATTGAAGATCAGGGAAGAGACGGGCGTGAGAAAAGCCGGCTATCAAGAGAGCTTGTCGCAAGGGCTGCCGGTCCTTGCACGGGATCGTGATTTCCGCGACGAATGTCTGGTGATCCGGGAGTTGCTGGACGGGTCGACCGGTGGCGTGAATCGTAAACATCGCCCACTGCACGAGCATACGCAGATCCAGCTCCGGTCCACTCATTGCCAACACCCGATCGTCGATCTGAGGTCTCTCTGAGGGCCTCATAAACGCTAGATCGATAAGTTCTCGGACCTCCTTCATCTCGTGGCTATAAACGTGAGGATACCCTGTTTGTCTTCTGTTCAGTTCCTGCGGATTCAGTGCCCACAGCGTCGCATCTTTGTTCTCGCGCTCTTCACTTACTGCAAAGTAGAGGGCGGTCAGGACGCCCATCGTCCAGTCCAACAATCTTGTCGGCAATCCAAAATGTTGCATTAGAAGAAGCTTGTGGGACTCTTCTTGTGGCCAATTGGCGTAACGGAGCGGTGCCTGGCGATCAAAGTTGGCGATGAGGTTAAATTCCGTCCCATCAGGATAGCTTCGGAAAACTTTTGGCACCAACATCAAACCCGCTTCCGGCTGCCCACGCCACCATAGGTCTTGTGTTCCTAGCCTTTGGTAGACGTCTGAGACGTGCTCAAGAACTTCCAATAGTGCTGCAAAGGGCTGTTGCATCCCTCAGAAACCTATCCCCGTCACGCTTTTCGTCGACCCAACCAGTAAGATGTAGGTCAGCATAACACGATTGTCGGACCTCGAACATTAGCAGCGATTCTCTTGACTCCCCAAAGACTTAAGATGTCTTTACCTCGCTAGCCACCGTCAAACACTCCGGCTTAGGCAAAGATTCGTTCAACGAGTTTGGCGCAGGGCCAGAATCCTTCTTACTTTTTCCGCCGCGTTTCCAGCGCTCCTAAGGTCGCTGATGCTCAGCCGCGTTGCGACGACCGGCGACCGGATCGTCTTGTGAGCCGTGATTTGCGGGCGGCAAGCCATTTCCTGAACGATGCTTGGCTCTCGCCGGAGGGTCGGCCCGCCAGTAAACCTTCTACGCTGATGTCTTCGTCGATGTCTTCCCAATGGATCCCATGCCCTTTGCCAATTAACCGCCAGTTGTTCTGCTCCGTTTGAGTCGCATGCAAAAGTCTTGGGAACCATGCGAGCGGCGCGGCGACGGTCCGTCCGTCACTCAAATCGACACGCAGGGTATCATCCGTCACCGTCACGCCTTCGGCATATGGGACGTCAATTTCAATCGCGGAAATACTCATTCCAAGCCTCCGGGGTGGTGGCGGGCCAGGATTCTTTTCACCTTCTCTGCTACCTCGTCCGCGGCCACAAGATCGCTGATGATCGCAGCGGAGTCGGTGCCTGCCTTCCAAACTTCAGCCACGTTGCTCTCGTTGATTCCACCGATAGCGACGACAGGAATCTTCACGGCCTTACGGACTTCGCGGAGCGGCTCCAAACCGCGCGGGGAGTAGCCGGTTTCTTTTGTCGTGGTTCCGAACATCGGGCCAAAGCCGATGTAATCGGCGCCTGCTTGCTCCGCCTCTTTCGCTTGCACTAGGTCATGAGTGGAGATGCCGATGATTTTTTCTTTGCCGAGGATTTTTCTTGCCGCTTCGAACGGCAGGTCGTCTTGTCCCAGATGCACGCCGTCGGCGCCGCAGGCGAGCGCGATGTCTGCCCGGTCGTTGATGATGAAAAGGGCGCCTGCGTCGCGGGTGATCTGTCGCGCCTCTTTCGCCAGGGCGAAGAAATCTCCCGAACTCAATTCCTTCGCCCGTAGCTGGATCAGTTTGGCCCCGCCCTTGAGGAATTCGCGCAGCACGGTTGGCAAAGGGCGCCCTCTGCTTTGGCTGGCGTCGAGGATCGCGTAGAGAGGGGAGGGGAGGAGCTTTCTTGGGGCGCCTGTTGCCGGGTCACTCAGCATCGTTTTTTTTCACGTTGATGTGGAGGTCGAGGATCTTCTTGCGCAATGTATTACGATTAATCCCCAGGATCTCTGCGGCGCGGATCTGGTTTCCCCTCGTTTTTCTGAGCGTCAGCTCGATGAGCGGCCGCTCCACCCTTTCGATGACAAGAGAATAAAGGTTGTCGACGTCCACGCCCTTGGTCCTTTGAAAGTAGTCGTCGAGCTTGCGGTGGATGATCTCTTCGAGGGACAGATTGTCCACCTCGGGCGGGCCTCCGCCTTGCGGGCTCTGGAGCGTGAAGTCTTTGGGGAAGAGGACGGAGCCGGGGGAGAGGACCGCGGCCCGGATCAGTGTGTTCTCCAGTTCCCGGACGTTTCCCGGCCAGGAGCGCTCTTCCAGCAGCTTGAGGGCTTCGGGTGAAACCCCGGAGATTCGCGTTCCCATCTCCCGATTGGTCTTATCGATGAAGTAGCTTACCAACTGCGGGATGTCTCCCTTGCGCTCTCTCAAAGGCGGCAGGTAGATCGGAATAACCTTCAGCCGGAAGTAAAGATCCTCGCGAAAGCGTTTTTCCTTCACAGCCCTTTCCAGCTCCTGGTTCGTGGCGGCCAGGATGCGGACGTTGGCCTTAAGAACTTCTCTCCCTCCCACGCGGCTATACTCCCGCTCCTGGAGCACCCTGAGAAGCTTCGTCTGGAGCTCCAGCGGGATATCGCCCACCTCGTCGAGCAAGAGAGTCCCCTCTTCCGCCAGCTCGAACTTGCCTATTCTGCGCTCCAACGCTCCGGTAAAGGATCCCTTTTCGTGGCCGAACAGGTCGCTCTCCAGCAACTCTCGCGGGATGGCGGCGCAGTGGACTGCGGTGAAGGGTCTGTTCCAGCGCGGCGAGTTGTAATGAATCGTTTTGGCCACGAGCTCTTTGCCGGTTCCGCTCTCTCCTTGGATCAGGATGGTGGCGTCCGTGTTCGCCACCTGTCCGATGACCTTGTAAACCTTCTGCATCGCCGGGCTCGTGCCGACCATGTTTCCCGGCTCGTAGCTCTTTCTGACCTCCATCTTGAGGTCGCGGAAGTCCTGGATGAGCTTGCGGTTCTCCAATGTGTGCTTGACCAGGAGCGAGATCTCCTCGAGGTCCCAGGGCTTTGTGACATAATCGAACGCGCCGTTTTTCATCGCCTCGATGGCGTTGCGCATGGTGTTGCGGCCCGTGACGATGATGATGGAGGAGTCGATGCCTGCCTCCTTGGCTTCCTTGAGGAGAGTCAGGCCATCGACGTCAGGAAGATTGATATCAATCAGGCAAACGTCGAAGTTGTTTTCTCTGAGCGCCGCCTGCGCCAGCCGGCCATTTTCAACCGTCTGGACCCAGTACCCTTCACCTTCAAGGGCCTTTTTCAGCACCTTGCGCTGCGATTCTTCGTCTTCTACGACGAGGATCTTTCCCTGGTTCATATAGAATAGTTTCGAGTTCCGAGTTTCAAGTTTCGAGGTAAAAATCTGGGTTTCATGACCCGAGATTACTTCATTCTGCCACGAGCAGCGACACTTTAAAGCTGGCCCCCGCTCCCTCTCGGCTCTCCACCCGGATCAAGCCGCCGTGCTCTTTGATGATGCGGTAGCAGATCGCCAGGCCGAGTCCGGTGCCGTTGTTTTTTGTCGAGAAGAACGGGGAAAAGATATGGGGGAGATCTTCTTCTCTGATCCCGGCCCCGTCATCCTCGATGTCGACCCAGATGAACTTTCCCCGCTCTTTTCCCTGCTCGCGGATGTGAAAGTCGGTTTCCATCCGGGTCGTGACCGTCAGGGAGCCCCGACCCTTCATCGCCTGCAAGGCGTTCTTCACCAAGTTAAGAAAGACCTGCGTGAGTTGAGCGCGATCTCCACGGATAGGCGGGAGGCTGGGATCGAAGTTTTTCTTTACGACCACATTCCAATCCACGACCGCTTCTCTCTCCAACAGCAGCACCTCGTCGAGGAGTTCATGGATGTTGAGGGCATCGAGGTTGAGTTTTGCCGGCCGGGACAGATCGAGGAGCTGCTCGATGAGGAGGTTCACCCGGTCGACCTCGCGGATCATGATATCCGCGTACTGGAGCAAGGACGGGTTCCGATTCACTTCGCGTTTGAGCAACTGGGCGGCGCCCTTGATTCCTCCCAGCGGGTTTTTGATCTCGTGCGCCAGTCCGGCGGCCAGAGTCCCGAGCAGGGCGAGGCGGTCGGCGCGCTGGAGGTCTTCTTCCAGCTCCTTGCGGTGCGTGAGATCGCGCACCAGCAGGATGCTTCCCAAAAAACGGCCGTAGCGGTCCTGGAGTGGGGAAACAGTCAAACTCACCGGAACCGGCCGTCCCCGCTGCCTGGCTAAATCCCCTTCCCCTCTGCTGCCGGTCTGGTGCGGGGGCTCGCTCTTTTGCACCATTTCGACCAGCCAGGGAGTTTTTCCGAACGCGGCTGTGTAGTCCTGGTGTAACGCGTGAGACGCGGGCAGGTCTGTAAGGATCTCGGCGGCCTGGCTGAAGAAGGAGATCTTTCCGTGCCGGTCGATGAGGATCACTCCGTCTTCGAGGCTAGTAAGGATATTCTCCCAGGAGATTCGGGAAGCGGGAGCAGCCTTTTCTTCGACGATTCTCATCATATGGCTCAAAAAAACCATACCAGATAAGTGTCTTTAAGAAAACATAGGGGAACGGCCGCCACTTGCATTTGCGTCTCTCTGTATGATAAAAATTTATTACACTTTAGGGGTTAGCACTCAAAGTGGGCTATTGCCCGCTTTTTTATTTTGGGGGTATTATGAGTGTGGATCCAATCGTGGCGCGAGTGTGGGCGGTGGCGATCCGGCTGGCGGCGGATGAGGGGATAGAAATCATCGATATCGAGTTCCGGCGCGAGGGCAGCAGAGGCGGCAGGGTGCTGCGAGTGTACCTCGACAAGGAGGGCGGGCCGAGCCTGGACGATCTGACGCGCGTCAGCCGCGAGCTGAGCGATCTCCTGGATGACCAGGTTGACATGGATGGCCCTTACACCCTGGAAGTCTCCTCTCCCGGCGTCAACCGCGCGCTCAAGAAGCTCGACCATTTCGCCCGTTTCGTCGGAAAGCGCGTCCGGGTGCGGACCCGGGAGATGATCGAAGGAAGGAGATCTTTTTTAGGCCTTCTCAAAGAGGTCCGGGAGGATGGGATTGTGGTATCGCAGGATGGAACCGAGTTTCCGATCGAGTTTTCTCTGATCGAGAAGGCGAACTACGAACACGATTGGGGTGCGTAACATGCAGCAAGATCTGAATCGAGTCATAGAACAGGTGAGCAAAGAAAAAGGCATCGACAAGGCGATTCTCATCAGCGCTTTGGAAAATGCCATGGTATCGGCGGCCAAGAAGACCTTTGGCCACGAACGCAAGATCGAAGCCCAGTACAATCCCGAGATCGGAGAGGTGGAGCTATTCGAGGCCAAGACGGTGGTCGAGGAGATCAAGGACCCCGCCGTGGAGATTACCCGCGATGCGGCCAGGGAAAACCTGGACCCCGACGCTGAAATCGGCGACGAGCTCCTGAGCAAGCTGGATACCAGCTCGTTCGGCCGCATCGCCGCCCAGGCGGCCAAGCAGAACATCGTTCAGAGAGTCAGAGACGCCGAGCGGGAGATTATTTATAACGAGTTCAAGGGCCGCGAGGGCCAGCTCGTCAACGGGATCGTGCAGCGCTTTGAGAAAAAGAACATCATCGTGAATCTGGGCAAGACCGACGCGATTCTACCCGAGAAAGAGCAGGTCCCGCGGGAGCGCTATCGCCAGGGAGACCGGATTCGCGGCTACATCGTGAGCGTGGAGATGACCAGCAGAGGGCCGCAGATCGTTCTTTCCCGCACCCACCCGGGCATGCTCACAAAGCTCTTTGAGCAGGAAGTGCCGGAGATCTACGAAGGGATCGTCGAGGTGAAAGGCGCCATGCGGGAGCCGGGAGGAAGAGCGAAGATCGCGGTTGTCTCTAACGATCCAGACGTCGATCCGGTGGGCGCCTGCGTAGGCATGAAGGGGACACGGGTCCAGGCGGTGGTCCAGGAGCTGCGGGGGGAAAAGGTCGACATCGTTCACTGGACGCCGGATCAGGCGGAGTATGTGTGCCGCGCCTTGGCGCCGGCGAAGGTGTCGAAGATCATCATCGATGATGAGGGGCACAGCATGGAGGTCATCGTCCCCGACGACCAGCTCTCGCTGGCGATCGGGAAGAGGGGACAAAATGTTCGGCTCGCCGCGCGCTTGAGCGGATGGAAGCTCGATGTGCGCAGCGAGGCCGAGTTGGAGGACGAGACGCGCCGCGCGCGGGTCTCGCTCGGGGCCATTCCAGGAGTCAACGATATGGTTGCCGAGCTCCTCTACCAGGCCGGCTTCAAGTCCGCCGAGGAGCTGGCGGAAGCGGATCTGGAAACGATTCTCGACGTCGACGGGATCGGACCGGAAAAGGCGGAGGTTATCTACAAGTCGAGCAGGGAGTATGTAGCCGAGAAGCGGAAAAGAGAGGCGGAAGAAGCAGAGGCAAAGGCAAAGGCGGCAGCCGAGGAAGCAGAGGCAAAGGCAAAGACGGATGCCGAGGCCGCGGAATCCGCGGCAGCGAGTCCGCCCGAAGAAAGCGTGGCAGGCGAGGAGCAAGCGCCGGCGGCGGAGAATGAGAAATAAGCATCTGCAGCGGACTTGTCTCGGTTGCGGTAAAGTGGACGATCAGGCGGCGCTGCTGCGCATTGTGATTCAGGAGAACGGAGAACTTGAAGTAAACAGGATGGGAGAAGGAAGAGGCGGCTACCTGCACCGGGCAGAAGCATGCTGGGATTTGTTTTTACGAAAGAAAAGCGTCTACCGGGCCTTTCATGCGGAGGTTGGCAGGCCGGCCAAAGAGCGGTTGATTCTTAATTTGCGCGAGCGACGCTGGGAATAGAAATGGCGAAAACAAGAGTTCATCTACTTGCCAAGGAGCTGGGTCTCGACCTCAAAGACCTCGTCGCCCATCTGGAGAAGCTGGGGATAAAAGGCAAAAAGTCCCAGAGCGCGCTCGAAGAGGAAGAGGTTGTTCGGGTCAAGGCGGCGTTGGCGGTGCCGGCGAAGCCTCAGGTCGTTGTCGGCCGAGAAAAAGTCGTTGCCGACCGCGTAGTGACGACCGAGGATCAGAGCACAGGCGAGATCCAGTCGCACGAGAAGATCGTCGAGCGCCGGGTGCGCGCCAATGTCATACGCCGCCGCACGAGCCGGACAGAAGTAATTTCTCAAACGGCGGCGGCAAAAGCGGAGGTTACGGAGGCTCCGGTTGAAGAGGTCGCTCCTGCGGCCGCGCTTCCTCCAGAGCCGGTTTCGGAGCCGGAGCCGCTGGGAGAAGAAGCGCCGCCGCTGGATGCCAAAGCCGCCGAGCCGTTCCCTGTCCCCGCAGCTGAAAAGCCCGAAGTTAAGCAAGAGACAGCCGCAGCGCGTGCCGCGCCGGTCGCTGAAGAGCCTCAACGGGGCGCGCGAGTGCTGGGCCGCATCGACTTGAAGCGCGTGACCAGGGTTGGTCCCGCACCCAGCCCGCCATTTCGCCGGCCTACGCTGCCTGCGCCGGCCGGTCCTCCACCTGTTGGGGCGGAGGTTTCACGGCCGCTCCCTCCTGTCGATAAAGAAGGAGCGGTTGCGACAGAGGAAAAGCCGGCGAAGCCTGGCAGGCACAAGAAACGTGTCGTCAAGAAGCAGGATATCCTAGAACTCCGGGAGCGCGAGCTCCGTTCGGGCCGGTTCCCTAAAAAGAAAAGGGCCCTGCCGGGAAAGGAGCAGAAGAAGACCGAGATTACCGTTCCCAAAGCGAGCAAGCGGGTGGTCAGGATCTCCGAGGTTATCAGCGTCGGCGATCTGGCCAGGGTTATGGGGGTCAAGGCGGGGGAGGTCATCAAGAAGCTGATGCAGATGGGGATGATGGCCACGATCAACCAGATCCTCGACGCGGATACGGCCGCGCTGATTGCGGCCGAGTTCGAGCACCAGATAGAGAACGTAGCCTTCGATGCCGAGACCGCGTTGGAGGTGGAGCACCAGGTCGAAGAGCCCGAGGCGGCTCTCAGATCCAGGCCTCCTGTGGTGACGATCATGGGACATGTGGATCACGGGAAGACCTCGCTGCTCGACGCGATCCGCAGCACCAACGTTACAGCGCGGGAAGCCGGCGGCATTACCCAGCACATCGGCGCGTACCACGTTCAGGTTGACGGAAGAGGCGTGACCTTCCTGGATACCCCAGGCCACGAGGCATTCACCGCCATGCGAGCTAGGGGCGCGAAGGTAACCGATATCGTGGTTTTGGTGGTGGCGGCCGACGACGGCGTCATGCCCCAGACCGTTGAAGCGATCAACCACGCCCGCGCAGCCGAGGTGCCGATGGTGGTCGCCATTAATAAGATCGACAAGCATGATGCGAATCTCGAACGGGTCAAAAAGGGATTGATGGAGTATGGGCTGGTTGCGGAAGAGTGGGGAGGGGACGCGATCTTTGTGCCGGTATCCGCCAAGACCAAAGAGGGGATTCCTCATTTGTTGGAGATGATTCTCCTGCAGGCCGATGTCCTTGAGCTTCAGGCCAATCCCGACAAACTGGCGCGCGGAACTATTATCGAGGCCAAACTCGATCGCGGCAGGGGTCCGGTGGCAACCGTTCTGGTTCAAGAGGGAACTCTGCGCGTCGGCGATGCGTTCGTCTGCGGCGTGTTCCAGGGAAGGGTGCGGGCCATGATCGATGACCACGGCCGTAAGATAGAAACGGCCCCTCCCGCGGTGCCGGTGGAGATCCTGGGCCTGCAGGGCGTCCCCCAGGCAGGCGATTCTTTTGTCACCTTGACCGACGAGGCCAAGGCCCGGCAGATCGCCGAGTACCGCCAGAGCAAACAGAGAGAGTCTGACCTGGTTAAGACGAGCAAGATCTCGCTGGAGGAGCTCTACAATCAGATCAAGACCGGAGACGTCAAGGAGCTTAGGGTTGTTTTAAAGGCCGATGTGCATGGCTCGGTGGAAGCTTTGAGTGAAGCGATGAGCCGCCTGTCGAACAACGAGGTGAAGCTCAGCGTCATCCACGCGTCGGTGGGAGGGATTACGGAAAGCGACGTGCTGTTGGCGGCCGCTTCGAACGCCATTGTCATCGGTTTCAACGTGCGGCCCGAGGCCAAGGCGGCGAGCCTGGCGGCGCAGGAAGGGGTGGATGTCCGGCTCTACACCATCATTTATGAAGTCATGGCGGACATCAGGGCGGCGATGGAGGGGCTGCTGGAGCCGACCTTTAGAGAACAGGTTCACGGGCGCGTCGAGGTCAGAGAGATCTTTACGATCCGGGGTGTTGGGGGCGTGGCGGGCTGCTATGTGACTGATGGCAAGATACAGCGGTCGAGCCTGGTACGGCTTCTCCGGGATCAGGTGGTGGTCCACGAGGGAAAGCTCGCCAGCTTGAAGCGCTTTAAGGACGACATTCGCGAGGTGACCGCGGGTTACGAATGCGGCTTGGCTCTGGACGGCTTTCAAGACATCAAGAAGGGGGACGCGCTGGAAGCTTATGAGCGGGTCCCGGTCATCCGGCGCATGAGTCCAACACCCGGGGGGCGCGAGGCGCCCCGGGCCTCAGCAGGAGAGAGCCGATAGCAAGAAAGCGCCCGTCCCCTACTGATTCCCCCGTCGTCGTGGGGGTTCTCAAACTGAGCCTGATTCTTGCTGAGAATCACTCCCTGAAAGGGAAAAGAGGGGTGCTCAGGAGCATCCAGGCGCGGGTATCCAACCAGTTCAACATCTCCGTTGCAGAGTGCGGCGACCAGGATCTATGGCAAAGCGCGGTCCTGGGTTTTGGCGTGGTCGGCAGCAGTCACCAGGTCGTGGAAGCCACTCTGCAGAAGGTCGTCGAATTCGTCGACGGCCTGGG
>JAHFAP010000010.1 GCA_023250495.1 Deltaproteobacteria bacterium
CACCGACCCGAACTTGGACGTCACTCCCGGCATCCGCGCGGACGCGGTGACCGTGAGCAACGATCACTTCACCCACAATAACGTCGGCGCCGTCTCCGGCGATCCGCTGATCCTGAGAGGGATCACGCTCCGCCAAACCTGGAATCCGATACGCACCAGCGTCAAAGACATCACGATCGTCAACATACCGAGTCAAAGGGGACCTGCGTGGGGCGCGGTGGCTAACTCGATTTTTATCTACGAGATGGGCAGCCTCTGCCTCGCCCACTTAGGCAACCTGGGACACCTGCTGACTCCGGAGCAAGAGAAGGTCCTGCACCGGGTGGACGTCTTGATGACGCCGATCGACTCCATGACGAACCTCGGCTTCGAGGAGCTGCTCAAGGTGATCGAGCAGGTGCGGCCACCCATCGTAATTCCCATGCACTACGACGTGCCGCGCCAGGCCGACCTCTTTGCCGGTTTTGTCGGCGATCGCTATCCCATTCGCCGCTTGAAGGATTCTCAACTCCTTTTGAGCCGCTCGATGCTTCCCGCCTCGACGGAAATATTCATCCTGACTCACCCGCGCTCGTCTTTTTTCTGGGAGTGAGCCGGGGCGGAATCTTTCGGCTCGCTATCGCTTGACCGCCCGTGGTTTTACTTCGCGGTCTATTAGTGTTATAAAATTTGGGTTCGGCTGAAGATCAGAAGGACCTGTTGTGAACCAAAGAGAAGTCAATTTCTTCCGCCGCTTGCTGCAGGAACGTATGCAGGATCTGCTTACCGAGGCGGGCAAGACCGTTGAGGGGATGGACGAAGAGGAGAACTTTCCCGACCCCACGGACCGGGCCTCCATGGAGTCGAATCGCAACTTCATCCTCCGCATCCGCGACCGGGAGCGCAAGCTGATCGTCAAGATCGAAGAGGCCTTGAGGCGATTGGATGACGGCAGCTACGGGATCTGCGAGGCGTGCGGAGAAAAGATCGGCGCCGCGCGGCTGAAGGCCCGGCCGGTGACGACCCTCTGCATCGATTGCAAGTCGGTCCAGGAAGTCGAAGAGAAAAAATACCGAGGTTTCGCCTAGCTTCTCCCATCCGCATGAGAATCAAAAAGGCCGTCATCCCCGTTGCTGGCTTGGGCACGCGCCTTCTCCCCGCGACCAAAACCGTCCCAAAAGAGCTGCTGCCGATCGTGGACATCCCGGCTATCCAATACGTGGTCCAGGAGGCGGTGGATTCAGGACTCACGGAGATGATCTTTGTCACCGGCAGAGGGAAAGACAGCATCGAGGATCACTTCGACGAGGCGCCGGAGCTTGAGCAGGTTCTGGAACAGCGGGGGCAGAAAGAGTTGGTGGAGCAGCTCAGGACGATCTCCAAGATGGTCGAGATCGTCTCCGTCCGGCAGAAGCAGCCCTTGGGGCTCGGCCACGCCGTCCTCTGCGCGCGGGATCTGATTGGAGACGAGCCTTTTGCCGTGCTCTTGTCAGACGATCTGATTGACGCTCCCGTTCCTTGCGTGCGGCAACTGCTGAATGTTTTCGAAGCGGAGGGGGAATCCGTCCTGGCGCTGCGCCGCGTCCCAAAGCCCGAGGTCCGCAGGTACGGGATCATTCAAGGACAAGTGTTGAGCGACCGTGTCTACCAAGTGGAGGCAATGGTGGAAAAGCCGGAGCCTCAAGATGCCCCATCCGAGCTGGCGATCGTCGGCCGCTATATTCTCCATCCTGAGATCTTCTCCTGTTTGGAAAAAGTTCCGCCCGGGAGGGGAGGCGAAATCCAGCTAACCGACGGTATCGCTGAGCTCGCGCGCCGCAGGAAGGTCTACGCCTATGAGTTTTCGGGTGTCCATTACGACGTCGGAGATAAGTTGGGTTTCGTGCGCGCAACGATCGCTTACGCGCTAAAGCGCGCTGACCTTAGGGACCAGCTTAAGAAATATCTAGCCACGGCGATGAGCGAGGGCTAGCAGTTCAAAGCATTGGGAGGGGTGCCAACTCAGCACTCATCACTGTTTTCCGTGGGGCCGTAGCTCAGTTGGGAGAGCGTCGCGTTCGCAACGCGAAGGCCGGGGGTTCGACTCCCCTCGGCTCCACCAAATTTTTGCGGAGCAAAAATTTAGAGCATTGGAGCAATGGAACATTGGACAATGCGAAAATGCGGTCTAATGCTCCATTGTTCTATTACTCGCCAAAAGTGCCCGCAAAATGCGGAGAAAATTCAGAGCATTGGAGCGGCGGAGGAAAGGAGGAGATTATGAAACGGCTTGGCGTCCTGGCCTGCGGCCTGTGCGCTCTGATGGCGTCGATCTTTTTTCCCGCGCGTGTCGCTAACTCCGCGGACAAGATCAAATTTCCTTATTCCCCGATCGGATGGGAGAGCCTGGCGTGGTACGTCGCCAAGGAGGCGGGATATTACGAAAAGTATGGATTCGACGTCGACCTGTTTTTCCAGGGCGCCTCGTCGGAGGTGATTCAAGGGATGCTGGCGGGCGAGGTCAACCTGGCGGGGATAGCCGGTCCGGCGGTGATCACCAACGTCATCGGCGGGGGAGACGTGATCCAGGTCGCCGCGCTGGTCAAAACTTTCACGATTCCTCTGTATTCGCAGCCGTCGATCAAGACGCTGGCCGACCTCAAGGGGCAAAAAGTCGGCGTGAGCCGGTTCGGGTCGGTGACGCATATTACCGCTCTCTCCGTGCTCCAGCGCGCGGGGATCGCCAAGAATGTGACGATCGTTCAGACCGGCGGCGTGCCGGAATCCGCCGCCGCCCTCGCTTCCGGTGCCGTCGCCGCGGCGACCGTCCTTCCGCCCCAAAGCCTCATGCTCAAGGACAAGGGATACCGCGAGCTGGTCGGGCTGAAGGAGTTGCGGGAGCTGAATATCCCGTTTGTCGAAAACGGCCTCGTCACGCGCCGCTCCTTCGCCAACAAGAATCCGGACCTGGTCAAGAGATTTTTAAAGGCCTCGTTCGAGGGGCTGAAGCGGGTCTTCGACGACAAAAACTTCACCATGAAGGTCCTGGGGCAGTACACCAAAATCACCGATGCCAAGCTGCTCGAGGACAGCTATGAGTGGGCCGCGGCCGCCTTCGTGAAAGATCCCCGCATCCCCGCGGACGCCGAAAAGGCCCTCGCCGAGCAGATGATCACGCTGAAAATGGTTGACGCCGCCGCGGCGGCAAAGACTCCCGTGACGGCCTTCTTCGATAACCAATACGTGGACGCGCTGGAAAAAGAAGGCTTCTTAAAAAAACTTTGGCAGTAGGCTGCACGTGAAAAAGTTAAAGCCTGTCCATCCGGGTGAAGTCTTACTGGAAGAATTTCTGAAGCCAATGGATCTCAGCCAAAATCGGTTGGCTTTAGCCATAGGGGTGCCTCCGCGGCGCATCAATGAGATTGTCCTAGGCAAGCGCAGCATTACTGCGGATACGGCCCTGCGGTTGGGACGCTATTTTGGGATGTCGCCGCAGTTCTGGCTCGGCTTACAGATGGATTATGACCTGGACATAACGGCCGATAATCTGGAAAGGCGCTTGAAGAAGGAAGTGAAGCCGCGCGCGGCTGCCCTTTAGATCCCGTGTGTCTCAGCGGAGTTACGGCAGTAGCGAAAACAAGCTGACTTAAGCCTTCAACCTTCTGAGCCCAAGTGGGTTGATGAGAGGACACGGCGGAGGTAACGATGGCTAAATACAACTACGATGACTGGACTTTTTGCGGAGGTCGTGTAACGGAGCGCCGTATCCAGAAGCCCTGTTTCTGGGATGACAAATTGGTTGCCCTGGTCGATGGCGTGCCCACGGGCGTGTGCGGGCAATGTGGGGAGCGATACTACAGGGCCGCCGTGCTTAAACGAATCGAAGCTAACCTTAAGACCCGGAGCCGTTCCCGTCAGATTCGCCTGCCCGTTATTGAGTACTCTGCAAGGATGTAAAGGGGAATCCCGCCAGCATTAGTTCCCCGATCACGATCCACGGACACGAGCCACTTTTTCCTTTTACCCCTTCGACTTTGCTCAGGGCATGCTTTTTACTTTTGCCTTGCTTGCCGCCTATTGCCTCCCCCACTCTTGACGTCCATCCTTAATCTGCCTATTTTACGCACCGCAACTTAGATCTACTGCCGAAACTTCTTCGGAGGAATTCGATGAAAGATTACGAGCCGGTTGAAATTCGCGGGGTTTTTCGTTCGCACTCTCATCTTCCAATCTGGGAGGTGCTGGAGAAGGCCGGCATTTGGGAAAAGTTGGGCATCAAGATGGAGGGGATGGAATATTGCGCGAGTCCGCCGGTGGCGGAGGGGGCCCTCTTCGACGGGAAGATCGACTTTATCTCCGGCAATCACATCACGCCGTACGCGCTTGTCGGGAAAGGAAAGCCGATTGTGTGTCTTGCGTCGCCCAGCAATAACGTGCGCGACCGGCTGGTTTCGCGCGCGCCGACCCGTTCGCTCGCGGAGCTGCGCGGGAAAAAGATCGCGGACCTGGCGCTGGAAGGCCGGGTGGCCGGCTTTAATCACCTGAGGGGAAACCACATGCTCTATCTTCTCCGCGCCGGACTCAAGCTCGATGAAGTCCAGTGGGTCGAGATCGGAGACGATATGTCGCCGGCTTTCAGAAAGACGCAGTTCGAAATGCTTCAGTCGGGCCGGGCTGACGCGGCTTTGATTACCGGAGCAACGCGTCCGTACGAGGAAGCGGGATTTCATGTCCTTCAACTCGACCCTTTGCCGATGATCAACGGCCCGACGCTTACGACTTCGATCACCGCGCTGCAGCGCAAAGACCGCCTCGGGGAGAGAATGGTCAAGGCCGTCGTCATGGGCATCCACTTCGCGCGCACGCGCCGGGAAGAAACCGAGCGCATTCTCGACGGCTTGAGAAAGCGCGAGCCCGAAGCAGGCGCGGTCCGCTACGAGAGCCTTACAAGAATGCCAGTCAAACCCTATCCGGCCCTTGAGGCGGTTGCGAACGCCTACGAGCTCTGTCTCATGAAAATACCCGAGGCGAGAGAGTTTAGCCCGCTCGCGCTATGGGACATCCACTACCTCCGCGATCTCGATGACAGCGGCTTCATCGAGGAGCTATACGGGTAAAGGAAAACGAGGCGGAGGGTACCGCTAGGCCTCTGAATGACAAGGCGTGAGGTGTGAGGCAACAGGCAATGGGCGAGAGGCAGCAGGGGAAACCGTGCTCGTGGGTTGAGAGTCGTTCATCCCTCTCCGAGAGCGCGGCTCGACACGATCCATCCTTCCAACATCACACCAACCGCATTGGCTGCCGACGGGGGTGTACTAAACGTCAGCAGTCTTGCATATAGTGCTACTATAAGCTAGACTACCGGCGTATGGTTCTCCGGCGCTTTTGGATCAAAGAGATAGAAGCGGCATGGAGCCGGCGTTCCGTCGTCTGGCTGTCGGGCGTTCGGCGCGCGGGCAAGACCGTTCTCTCCCAAAGTCTTCCCAACGTCGAGTATTTCGACTGTGAGCTCCCTCGCGTGCGACGCGCCATGGAAGATCCCGAAGGTTTTCTGCAAAGCCTCAGCGGGAAGAGAATCGTTCTGGATGAAATCCATCGCCTCCAGCATCCCTCGGAGCTTCTTAAAATCGCCGCCGACCACTACCCGAGCGTCCGCATCCTAGCCACAGGCTCTTCGACTCTGGGAGCTTCAACGAAATTTCGCGACACTTTAGCCGGGCGGAAAGAGCAACTGTGGCTCACGCCGATGACCCTGGCGGACCTGGAAGACTTTGAACGACGCGATCTTCGCCACCGTTTCCTTTACGGCGGCCTTCCTCCGTTTTTCTTGGCTGAAAAAATTCCGGAGCGTGAGTTTCAGGAATGGATGGACGCCTATTGGGCCAAGGACATTCAAGAGCTATTTCGGCTCGAACGGCGTCATTCCTTCCAAAAATTCGCCGAGCTGCTCATGGCCCAGAGCGGCTGCATCTTCGAGGCGGCGAAGTTCGCCCGACCGTGCGAGGTCAGTAGAGGCACGATTGCCAACTATCTGGCCGTCCTGGAAGCGACCTTTGTCGTCCACGTGCTGCGTCCTTTCAGCACCCATCGCGCGACGGAGATCACGTCGGCTCCCAAGGTCTATGGATTCGACACCGGTTTTGTTTGTTATCACCGTGGCTGGCATGAGCTTCGTCGGGATGACCTTGGCCTTTTATGGGAACACTTCATCCTGAACGAACTCCACGCCCGACTTCAATCTCCGGGGATCCGCTATTGGCGCGACAAGCGGGGTCACGAGGTTGATTTCATCCTTGCTGGGAGAAAGAAGGCGCCGACGGCCATCGAATGCAAATGGTCCTCTGCCGACTTTGACGCAACCAACTTGCAGGCGTTCAGAAGAGTCTACCCTAACGGCGACAATCTCGTGGTCGCCAATGACGTAAAAAAACCCGTCGCGCGATCCTACGGAAACGTCTCCGTAAGGTTCCTCGGACTGGCGGGGCTTGCGCCCTATCTTCAGAAATCGCGTTCCTCCGCGCATGCTTAGGCTGCTTTGAGCCGACAAGAAAGGTAATCGTCTCTTTTTCCGATTTCAGCAGGCCCGTGTCGGCATGACCTGGGCCTTTTTGTTTTTGGCGAAAGCGGCTGGTATAAAATGACCTCCACTTTATGGAAACAGTCAAAGTTACCCTTTGGATCTACCGGACGTCCTTGTCTCGGTCCGTCAAGCTGCTTGCCGGAAACTGGGGCATCATCTTCGCGCCGCTCGCTTACAGCGTGGTCTTGTCCGTCGCTGCGGCGGTCTTTGCGCCGTTCTGGTTTGTGGGAGGGATCGTCGTGACGGCTGTGACTGCAGCTTGCGCGAGCTCGGGGCTTCACGTCATTGAAAACGTCGTCCGGATGGGGAAGATCAATCTGGACGACTTCGTGAAGGGCTTCGCGGTCTATCTATGGGAGATCCTCAGGATCGCGTTCATCCTCTGGATCCCGATGACGCTGCTCTCGCGGGTGGCCTATTCGATGCCTGAAGGGCCGCTCGTCCTTCTGGTTGTTCAGATCCTTCTGTATGTGATCCTGAACCCGGTGCCGGAGCTGATCTACCAAACCCGGGTTTCGGGAATCGCGCTGCTATCCGCGAGCTATGAGTTCATCGTTGAGAACTGGATCGAATGGTTCCTGCCCAACGTGTTGATCGCGGCGGCGGCCTACCTGCTGATGGGTTTGTTGAATGGCCTGGCGACTCGCGTGCCTTTCTTTCTTCGGTTCTTTTTTGTCGCCTCCACTTTCGGTCTTTTTCTTACCTTTTTGATGATCTTCCGCGCGGTTCTTTTTTCCGAGCTCAACGGCACGACGCGCCGGGGCCGGGTTTTCCGCTACCGGACGCAGGCAGCTGAGTGAGCCGACCCGTCATTGTTCCACTGCCTCGCTCTTTTTCATCTCATCGTTGATCCGGCAGCTCCGAGCGAGATTCGCCCGCAGCGCAAAACAGGGCGCCCCGTGCAGCGCCTTGACAAGGCAGCAGAACTGGACTACCGCTATTGGACAGTTGAGACCGACCCGCGGATTTTTTCTGATCGGCTTTCTTTCCGTAGGAGGCCTGTCCGCTTGGCCATCTTGGGGCGCCGAAAATCCGGCTTCGTTATTCACCGACATCTGCTCGGTCTGCCACGGGGTTGGCGGCAGAGGAGACGGCCCCAGCGCCGCGGGGCTCTACCCAAAGCCTGCCGACTTTACCGACTGCAAGGCCATGGCCGCCGACTCCGATCAGACCCTCTTCAAGATCATCAAGGAAGGCGGGCAGAGCGTGGGCCGCTCCACGGTCATGCCGTCGTGGAAAGACTCTCTGAGCGACGATCAAATCCGGTCGCTGGTAAAATATATCCGCGGCTTCTGCAAAAAGTAGCGGACTCTCAGTTGCAAAGGAGGCGCTTATGGGCCGTGAAAAACTGCTGCGCGAAGATGATTATCTAGCCGCACGGGCCGACGAATACCTATGGTCGGAATCGAACAAGCTCGGCCTGTCCCGGCGCAGCTTCCTCAAGCTGTTAGCCGCAGCCGGTTCGCTGGCGCCGCTCGCAGGCGGGGCGATGCGGCCGGCCTCTGCGCGCGCTGCGACCCCGCAACCGGTTCTGAAACCCACACCCCCCGATCTTTTCAACGACTTCGGCAGCAACAAGGAAATGCGCTGGGAGGCCATGTACGGCAGGGGCTACCTCGTTCCCAACGAATTGTTTTTCGTGCGCAATCACACCCGCACGCCGACCCTCGAGGTCAACAATTGGCGTCTTAAGATCGAAGGCTCGGGCGTCAATCGAACTCTGGAGCTTACGTATGATGATCTTCTGGCCATGCCCGCCGTCTCATTCGTTCGCTACGTCGAATGCGCGGGAAACGGCCGGAGCTTTTTTGAGACCGGGCACGGCAAAAAGGCGCAAGGAACCCAGTGGAAGCTCGGCGCCATCGGCGTGGCGGAGTGGACCGGCGTTCCTTTAAGAGAGATCCTGGAGCGCGCGGGGGTCAAGAAAACGGCGCGCGACGTCATGCCTGAAGGTCTGGATGATCTCAAGGTGCGACGCCCCATGTCGCTCGACAAAGCTATGGAAGAAGACACGCTGGTTGTTTACGCGATGAACGGGCAGCCTCTCCCGGCGGATCACGGCTTTCCGGCGCGCGTGCTCGCTCCCGGCTGGATAGGCGTGGCAAACATCAAGTGGGTGGGGCGCATCCAGGTCTCTGAAGAGCCGCTGTTCACGCAGTGGAATACCGACACCTACGTCCTGATCGGTCCGGACTACAAGCCCAGCGCGCCGGCCAAAGGCCCAATTCTCTCGCTTCAGTCCATGAAGAGCGCGCTGGAACTTCCCTGGGACGGCGAAATCACCGCCGGCCGCAGATTGCTTCGCGGCCGCGCCTGGTCGCCGCAGGGAAAAATCGACAGAGTGGAGTACAGCCTCGATCAGGGAAAAAGCTGGCAAAGGGCAAGGCTCAGAGAGCCAAATATTTCCAAGGCGTGGGTTCGCTGGGACGCCGACTGGGATGCGCGCTCCGGGAAACACTTGATCCGCGTGCGCGCTGCCGATGAGCGGGGCAACGCTCAGCCGGAACGCGTCGCTTTCAACGAGCAGGGATACCTGAACAATGCGTTGGTTGATCACCCGATCACGGTGAAGTGAGAGAACCCGTGGCACGGATCTTAGCGAATTGCTTTTGTGCGCTTGTCGTACTTCTTTCAGTTCCTGCCTTTGAAGCCGCCGGCGCGGCCGCCCCAAGCGAGGTGATCATCACCCACGGAAGCATGAGCACGACCGCGATTCCCCTTTGGGTCGCCGAGGATCAGGGCCTCTTCCCTAAGCATGGGGTCAAGGCAAAGGCTGTCTGGGTGCGTGGCAACCCCATGCAGATCGCGACTCTGGCTTCAGGCGACACGCAGATCGCCTACGGCGGGGCCACGACGGCCCTTGCGGCCGCGGTCGGAGGACGGGAGTTGAAGATCGTGGCCAGCTTCACCAGCCGGGAAAACTTGGACTTGGTCGCCCGACCGGGAATCAACAGCGGGAAGGATTTGCGCGGGAAGCGCTTCGGAATCCAGAGTATCGGAGGAGGGGTATGGAAGACGGCCACGGTTTGGCTTGAGCACTTCGGCATGGATGAGCGGCGGGACAATATCCAGATGATCGTGATCGGCGATGTAACGGTGCTGAGTCAAGCTCTGGAGACGGGAAGAATCGATGCTACCGTGGCGCCTGGATTCCTCAGCCGAAGGCTGGCTGAAAAAGGATTTGTCATCCTGGGAAGATGCGACCAGGTGAGGCTCCCTTCGGTGGGCATGACGGTTGTCGTCGAGAGAGCCTATCTCCAACAGAACTCGGAAACGCTGCAAGATGTCCTCAAGGCGCTGATCGAGAGTACGGTCTTCATATCGAACCCGAAGAGCAAAGCCGCCGTCCTGGAGACCATCGTGAAACGGTTCAAAATCACCGATCCCGCCGCCGCCGAAGCCGCCTACCAGGATGTCGTTGCTCTCGTCAGACTGGAGGAATATCGGAAGCCCTATGTACCGATCGAGGGCCTGCGCATCTTACAGCGGGTGATGAAGGGGCAAAATCCGCGCATCGGGGACGTCAAGGTGGATAATCTGGTGGATTCTGGGGTTGTCCGAAAGCTGGAGGAAGGCGGCTTCTTCGAGCGGCTCTACGCCGATTATGGTGTGAAATAACCGAGTCGCCCGGAGGTGAAAAGATGCTGCTGATCAGCGATCCCGAGGTGGGACAAGTCCTCAAGATGAGCGATTGCATCGCGGCCATGGAGCGGGCCTTTGCCGAGGAGGCCAGAGGAATCGCAGTGAATCGGCCGAGGACGCGCTACAAGGTTCCTCCCGAGCTCGACCAGCCGGGTTACATGGCCAACATCATTCCCGGCGCGGTGCCGAGCTCAGGCGTGGCGGCGCTCCGCTATGACTCGACGATCGTGCAGGAACGGCTCTTTGCCGGAACCAAGAGAATGGATTTTCCCTCTCCCGCAAAGAGGAGCTGGGGATTTGTCCTGCTCTTTAGCTTGGAGACGGGCGAGCCCCTGGCCCTCATCCATGATTTTACCCTCTCCGCGATACGGGTAGGCGCGACCACGGGAATCGCTCACCGGGCCTTGTCCAAGAAGGATGCTGAAGTGGTCGGCCTGTTCGGCTCGGGGAATGAGGCGCGGCGAAACCTGGAAGCTATTTGTTCCGTTCGCGATATCAAGTCCGTCAAAGTTTACAGCAGCACCAAAGAGCATCGGGAAAAATTCGCGGAAGAGATGACGGAGCTGCTGAACGTCGAGATCCAGCCCGTAGGCAGTCCTGAAGCCGTCATCAAGGGATCGGATATCGTCATGTGCGCCACCAATTCAAGCCAGCCCGTGTTCGACGGCCGCTGGCTCGAGCCGGGGCAGCTCGTGACCACCATCGTCAACACCGACGGCGTGCACCGCCGCACCGAAGCGGACGCGGCCACGATGATCCGAAGCGACTTGATCGTGCTCAACAACAAAGAAACGGCGATCACGAATCAGCAGCGGGAGCTGCTCGATCTGATCGACCAGGGGAAATTTGGTTGGGACAAGGTCTGCGAGCTGGGCCAGGTCCTCATCGGCAAGCATCCCGGACGAACGAGCGAAAAACAAATGATCTATTACAAGAGCAACACAGGCGTGGGCATCCAGTTCGCGGCCGCCGGCGCGCTGATCTATCAGGCCTGCAAGAAGCAGGGCTTGGGACGGGAGCTTCCCTCGGAGTGGTTCGGCGCCGACCTGAGCGGGTGGATGGGAAAAGGCTTCATGCCGTCCCCTTGACCGGAGCATATCTTGCCGCATTCAGCAGGAATACTTCATGGGAAAGCTGCCTAATCGTCTCGCCGCTATCGTCTTACTCGCTTTGTCGGCGGCTTCGGCCAACGCGCGGGACCATTTTTCTCCGGATGCGGAATCTGATCGGTCCCGGGATGGGCACCGACAACAGCCTATCCAACGAACGCTCTCTGAAGATTCTCTCAAGTTGACTTAACAGTACCTTATTGGCTAGCCTCTGCCTCATGAATGTGCGCCGGCCGGCGGGAGTTTGCTGAAAAAGTTTTTAAGTAGACGCTGAGATATGCGACAAGAAAGGCTTTAACGTGCAGCGGCCCAAATGGATTTTTGCCGCCTTGCTTGCTGTGCTCTCGCCGGCGCCTCTCGGAGCGGCGGACGTGCAGACGGAATGGGAGAGGACGTTGGCCGCGGCCAGGAAAGAGGGAACCCTTGTCGTGGGTATTCCCGCCAGCGCGGAATTGAGAAAGGCGATCGATGCCAGGTTTCAAGAGAAGTTCCGGATTCCTCTGGAGCTTTTTCCCAGCCGGGGTCCGGAGAATGTAACGAGGATCATAAACGAATACAGCGCCGGTGTCCGCTACTTCGACGTATTTGTGGCCGGGGGAGCGACGCCTATAACGATGGCCTCTTCCGGGGCAGCGGATGATGTATTGCCGTACATGATCCTGCCGGAGGTGAAAGATCCGAAGAACTGGTGGGGCGGCCATATCTGGGAGGACAACGTCAGCACGAAGCGTTATATCTACGCCTTTCAGTGCTACACCAGCGAGACGTTTTGGTATAACACGAGTCAGGCGGCGCCTCAGGAGATTCGTTCCTATGATGATCTGCTGAACGCCAAATGGAAGGGCAGGATCGGATTTCTCGACCCGCGAAATCCAGGCTCAGGACAAAACAGTTGGACCTTCTTGTGGAAAGTAAAAGGCGAAGAGTATCTCAAAAGACTGACACAGCAGGATCTTCTCATCACTCAAAACCAACGGCAGATCGCGGAAGGTCTGGCCAAGGGAAAACTTGCATTTACGATCGGGCTGAGCCATTACAGCTATGAACCCTTCATGAAATCCGGGTTGCCGGTCAGCCCTATTCCCCGGATCAAAGAAGGAGGTCAGGCTAATAATGGGAGCGGAGTTCTCACGGTCGTGAAAAACCCCCCGCACCCGAACGGTGCCAAGATTTTTGTCAGTTGGCTGCTGGGCAGGGAAGGGCAGGAGCTTTACGGCAAGGCGATGATTCAGGGGACGCGCCGGCTCGACGTGGATACACAATGGCTGAAGGAGTTTGGTGTCGAGGGCTGTAAAGACGTGATGACCGTTGACGATTATTATCGCCTGGAGACGCACCTGGAATCCTCGGTCCTCAAGCTGAGGAATCCGGCCATCGCTTTGGCGACGAAGATTTTAAAGTGACAACTCAAGGTGAGCATACATACCGGAGAGTTTTCAGACTTGGACAGAATGCGAGATTCTTCGCTACGCTCAGAATGGGAATAATGCTCAAAAAGTGTTGGTAAAATTAGCACAAACTTGTTTGGCAACGCCATGTTAGCTGTACTATTGTTGACGCCGTTCAACAATGGTGATGTTTCGATGACAAAAAAAGCACTGTCCACGCTGTCACTCTTCGCAGGTGCAACGTCACGGGAAAACTCGGCAACAGAAGCAACGCTGGCTTTGTCGGATCTGCGGTCGTTGCTTTGTCTGGAAGAACGCACTCAGCAAGTACGCCCATCAACGTGTCTGGTTCGAGCGGTGGATTGTCGAGGGTTACACGCTGAGACAACTGGCCGCTCAGAGCGGTCACAGTATTTCTACTCTCAGGCGAATTATCGAACATTGGCTGCAACGTCCTCCACCAAGCCGTATAGAGCTATCGACTTATCGTTACCTGCTCTTCGATGGAACTTTTATCGACCAGCGCAAGGGAGTCTTTGCAGTGATGGACACTGAGCGCTTCACAGTCATCCACGGAGCTCCCGAGATGGCCGAAGGACCCGGACACCTACATCCTTTCTGTTCCACTTTAGCCCAACGCGGCTTAGTACCAACAAGCGCTACTATAGACGGCAATCCACACCTGATGCGGGTCTTACAGCTACTATGGCCCGAGATCCTCATTCAACGTTGTCTAGTGCACATCCAGCGCCAGGGACTCAGTTGGTGCAGGCAGTATCCCAAGCGCACTGACGCTAAACACCTTAGAGCCCTTTTTCTTCAAGTCATGTCCCTCCACACCGTTTCCGATCGCGATCGCTTTTTATCCCAGCTTCATGCTTGGGAACGCCGTTATGGACGCCATATTGCCCGCTCACCAGAGAAGGGCTGGGTCTTCAGCGATCTTAAACGAGCGCGCAGCATGTTGTTGTCTGCCTTGCCGGACATGTTCCGTTACCTCGACGATCCTTTAATTGCCAAATCGACCAATGCCCTAGAAGGATACTTCGCTCGACTCAAACAAAAGTACCGACAGCATCGAGGTCTGGCTCAGCGTCATCGTGAAGCGTATTTTCGATGGTATTTGCATCTGTGTCCGAGATAAAAATGACACACACTTTTTGGACATTAATCCCAGAATGACAAAAAGCGAGCTGTCATCCTGAACGAAGTGAAGGATCTCAAAGACGGAGCTGCTGATATGATTACGAAAGAAGAAAACCAGCTGCTGACCCAAGTCGGTCCCGGGACGCCGGCCGGAGAGCTGTTGCGGCGATACTGGCAACCTGTCGCTCTCTCGGAGGAGATGCCTTTTGGAGGAGCGCCTCTGGCTGTGACGATCCTGGGCGAGAATTTGGTCTTGTTCCGCGATGACAAAGGGCGTGCAGGGCTTTTGGGGCTCCGCTGCTCCCACAGGGGAACAGACCTAAGCTACGGGCGAGTCGAAGATGGTGGGTTGAGATGCCTCTATCATGGATGGCTCTATGATATTAAAGGGCGCTGTCTCGAGCAGCCGGGAGAACCCGGCGGAGGCGAACATAGGGACTCGATTCGCCACCCGGCCTATCCCTGCGAGGAGAAAGCCGGAGTGATTTTCACCTACATGGGACCGGGGAAGGCGCCCTTGCTTCCCAACTACGAATTTCTCGGCGCGCCGCCCGACCATCGGCTTGTGGCAAAGATCTTTCACGAGTGCAATTACTTGCAGGCCAACGAGGGAAACATCGATCCGATCCACCTCTCTTACCTCCATCGCTTTCTTGAAAATAGAGAGGAGCGATATCGGGGCGTGCGCGGCGCCGAGGAATCTCACTATAACCTCGTGGGCAGAGACCTCGCCCCCAGCATCGAATTGGAGCTGACCGATTTCGGTGTGCGGATCTATACGGCGCGGAAGCAGCCGGGCGACAAGGTCTACTTGAGAGTTTCCTACTTCATCCTTCCCAATTTGAGCGCCTTCCCGGGGCAGACGGGCGGTGAGGGGTACACGGTCAACTGGCATGTTCCAATCGACGATACGCATCACTGGAAATATATGTTTGTATTCAGCCGGGAAGCGCCCCTGGACAAGACGCTGATCCAGCGGGAACGCTCCGAGCTGACGCCCGATTTCAAATTGGCGCGAAACAGCTCCAACCGTTTCCTGCAGGACCGGGAATCGATGAAGACCAAGACCTATTCAGGCATGGGTCACGGCTTTCAGGCGCACGACGTTTTTGCGACCTCGAGCCAGGGCGCGATCCAGGACCGCACGCAGGAGCACGTGGTTTCTTCGGACAAGGCGATCGTTGCGGCGCGCAAGCTCATGAAGAAGGCTATTCGCGATATCCAGGAGGGACGTGAGCCGCCGCATGTTATCAGGACTCCAAGTCAGAACCGCTTTCCCCATCTACAGGTGGTCTCGGATCTGATCCCCAGCGCCACCGACTTTAGGGAGCACACCAAGAGCCTGGAGGCCGAAGCAAGGGCAAGATCGTGACTAAAGTGTTGAGAATGGGGATGGCGGGTCTGGGAGTGGCGAGCACCCAGATCCTGCCCTCGGTCTCCAAGCTTCCCTACCTACAAGTGACCGCCGCAGCCGATGTCCGTCACGACGCGTTGGCGAAATTCCGCAAGGAGTACGACGCCGAGGTGTTCACCAGCTTCGACGAGATGTGCAAGAGTCCGAACGTCGACTTCGTTTATGTCGCCACGCCCAATGAGCTGCACGCGCGGCACGTGATCGCCGCCGCCGAGCACGGCAAGCACGCCATCGTCGAGAAGCCGATGGCCGTTACTCTCGAAGAGTGCGAGGCGATGAACGCGGCCGCGGAAAGAAACGGGACGAAGCTCCTGTGCGGCCACACGCACAGCTTCGATCCGCCGATCAGAAAGATCAGAGAAATCATCCAGAGCGGAGGGTTGGGCAGTCTGCGCATGATTCATAGCTGGAATTACAACGACTTCATGTACCGGCCGAGGATGAAGCACGAGCTGGCGACGAGTCGCGGAGCGGTATTAAATCAAGGCCCGCATCAGGTCGACGTGGTGAGACTCATAGGCGGAGGAATGGTGCGGAGCCTTCGGGCGTCCACGGCCATCTGGGACCCGGCCCGGCCCCATGAGGGAAGCTACGTCTGCTATCTCGAGTTCGACAACGGGGTGCCGGCCACGTTGGTCTACAGCGGCTATGGTTTCTTCGACACGGCTGAGCTGTTCTGGTGGGTCGGGGAGGGAGGACAACCCAGAGATCCGGAGACCAATCCAAGAGCGAGAAAAAATATCCGCGGGATCACCAATTCCCAGGAAGAAGAGTTGTTGAAGGAGCAGATGCGTTACGGCGGGCTGAGACAAGGCGAGTTCAGCCATGAGTGGCAAGGCGAGCAGCATCAGCCGTTTTTCGGCTTGACGCTGGTGAGCTGCGACAAAGGAGACATTCGACAGTCCCCGGACGGCTTAATCATTTACGGCGAGGAAGGAAAACGGGAGGTCGCGCTTCCGCAGGGAAAAAGAGGGCGCGAAGCGGAAGTGGAGGAGCTTTATCAGGCGATCGCCAACGATAGACCAGTCTTTCATGACGGCAGATGGGGAGAAGCGACATTGGAGGTTTGCCTGGCTTTCCTTGAATCCGCCAAAGAGAGGCGGGAGATTTTTCTCTCGCATCAGAGGCCGGTGCAGTGATGATGGAAAGCTCGCTCTCTTTCCTGTCATTCTGAGGCGAAGCCGAAGAATCTCGGTCGAGATCCTTCACGGAGTTTACCCTGAGACTCTTCACTTCGTTCAGAGTGACAAACGAAGGGTTCAGGATGACAGAAGAAGAGCTGAGGCTCGCGAACTCGGCGGCCAACTGACTAGATGACACGACTTGTAAAAACTCTGCACGTCGTTCTGCTTCTTGCAGCGACTTCTCTGGCCGCACATCCATCTCACGCCGGCGAAGCCAGGCCGGCGTCGTGGGAGAGCACGATGGCGGAGGCGAGAAAAGAGGGAAAGCTCGTTGTGGGCATCCCTCCGAGCGCCGAGCTGAGAAAGCAAATAGAGCCCCTGTTCAAATCGCGCTTTGGCCTCGAGGTGGAGTCCTTCTCGGCTCCGGGCCCGCAAATTGCCGGCAGGATCGTCTCCGAGTACAAAGCGGGCGTGCGTTATTTTGATGCCCTTATTTTTGGCTCATGCACCGGCGTGCCGCTGATTCAGTCCGGCGCGTTCGATCCCATCGAGCCCTACATGATTTTACCCGAGGTCAAGGACCCGAAGCTCTGGTGGGGCGGCCATCTCTGGATGGACAACGTCAGCGCGAACCGCATCTTCTACTCTTTTGTAGCTATGAAAGGGACGGAAGGACTCTGGCACAATACTACTCTCGTGAAGCCGGAGGACGTCCGGTCGTTCGACGACCTCCTCGATCCCAGATGGAAGGGCAAAATCGGCTTCAGCGATCCGCGCGTGGCCGGATCGGGCCTGTCACTTTGGTCTTTTCTCTGGGAAGTCAAAGGGGAAGAGTATCTGAAGAAGCTCGTGCAGCAACAGCTCTTCGTGAGCCAGAACTTGAGGCAGATCGCGGACGCTCTGGCGAAAGGAAAGCTCGCTCTGGCGATAGGCATCGGCTACGCGCAAACGGAGCCGTTCGTTAAGGGCGCTCTTCCGGTCAAGGAACTCCCTCAGCCGCGCGAGGGACTGCCCGCGAGCAACGCGTACGGCACGCTCGGCATCGTCAAGAACCCGCCGCATCCGCATGCGACGAAGCTGTTTGTCAATTGGCTGCTGAGTAAAGAGGGGCAGGAGTTCTACGGCAAGGTGATGCTGCACTCCACGAGGCGTCTGGATGTTGAGACAAAATGGCTGGCGAAAGAGGGGGTGGAGGCCGCGAAGGATTTCATGACCTTCAAAGAGTACGACAAGCTGAGAAATCATCTGGAAGATAAATGCGTGGGCATCAGGCTGCCGTCGCAAAAATTCGCCGAGACAATTCTTCAGTAGAAATAGGAGGAGAGTTTCTATGTCACGAGATGAGCGGGTGAGAGATTTGATGGCGGCGTTTCGAAAGACCGCTTACTTCCAGTGGATGCAACGTCAGAGGATACCCGTTGTTGACGGTTACGGTGTGGAAGACGTGCGAGAAATAGAGATGGGTTTTTGGCCTCGGACAGGAGGACAGGCCGCTTTTATCAATCTGTATGGGATGGAAGGGGTGACCGGCATGTACGTGGCTGAAATCCCCGCCGGCGGCGCGCTGGAGCCGGAGAAGCATTTTTACGAAGAGGTGATCTGCATTCTGAGCGGACAAGGCGCCACCGAAGTATGGCAGGACGGTGGCCGCAAGCAGATGTTCGAGTGGGGAGCTTGGAGTCTGTTCGCTCCGCCGCTAAACAGTTGGCATCGGCTGATCAACGGCGGCCGGCAGCCGGTCAAGTTTTTGGCGGTCACGAACGCTCCTCTCGTCATGGACGTGGTTCACAATGAGGACTTCGTTTTCAATTGTCCGTATATTTTTTCCGATCGCTACTCGGGAGCCGAGGGATTTTTTAACGTCGGACAAAAGCGCTACGAGAGCGGGATGCAGCACATCTGGGAGACCAACTTCATCATGGATATTCAGTCGGCAAATCTGGACCGGAGAGACGTGAAAGGGGCGGGAGTACAGATCACTCAGTTCGAGCTGTCGGGGAATGGCTTGATCGGCCATCTGGCGCAATGGCCGGCGGGACGGTATCACAAAGCGCACTATCACGGTCCCGGGGCGATTCTGTTGGGCTTGCAATCGTCGGGGTATGTCTTGCTCTGGTCGAAGGAGCTGGGAATCCGGCCTTACGAAGCTGGTCGTGGCGAGGAAGTGGTAGAAGTAAAATGGAAACAGGGAAGCGTCTATTGTCCTCCCGGAGGATGGTTCCACCAGCACTTCAACACCGGACCGCAAGGCGCGCGCCATCTGGCGGTCCGCTACGGCAGCCGGATTCACCCCATCGGATTCAAGATTGCGGACAAGCGCAGAGAAGATGGAGTTTATATCAACGTGAAGCGAGGCGGCACGCTGATTGAATACGCCGACGAAGATCCTGCGATCCGGAGACACTACGAAGAGGAGATGAAGAAAACCGGAGTGCCTTGCCAGATGCCCAGTTTCTGAGATCTGTTACTCGTGTCCGTGGCTCGTGTTCGTAAGCCAGCACGAGCACGAATCACGAGCACGATCCAAGCAGATGAGCCTTTTTCAACAGTCTGAGGCTGGCGTTCTTCCGCGGCTCTCTCCCGTCCGCTTGGATGCCCAAAGTCTCCTTTTGACTTTGCTCTTGGCGTTCATTGCGTTTTTAGTCGTCACGCCGCTCTTTTTGCTTCTCCTCAATAGTTTTCAGGTCGGCAAGCCAGGCGGGGCAGTCGTCTTTGGCTTGGAGGGATGGCGACAGGCGTTTACCAGCTTAGGCATCGTCGACTCTATCTACAACAGCTTTTCCCTGGCGATCACACGCCAGATCATTGCGACTATAGTCGGGATTTTTCTCGCCTGGCTCCTGGCGCGGACGGATATTCCCATGAAGCGAGGGCTGGAGTTTATGTTCTGGCTCTGCTTTTTTCTCCCGGCCCTGCCGGTGACTCTGGGATGGATTCTCCTTCTCGATCCCAAGTATGGACTGCTCAATCAATTGCTCGCAAAACTGCCATTCATTCAGACGGCCCCTTTCGACATCTACTCCTACTGGGGCATCGTTTGGGTTCACCTCGCCACTACCGGCGTATCTCTTAAAGTGATGCTGCTGACGCCCGCGTTTCGCAATTTGGACGCGTCGCTGGAAGAGTCCTCGCGCGTCGCCGGCGCGGGGTCGATAAGGACTCTGCTTCGGATCATCGTGCCGGTGATGATGCCGGTGCTCCTGGTCACGGCCGTCTTGGGTCTTATCCGCTCTCTAGAGGCGTTTGAAATCGAGTTGGTTTTGGGTGTTCCCATCGGCCTTCACGTCTTTTCCACCAAGATCCACAGCTTTGTAACCCATGAGCCGCCGCAATTTCCCGCAGCCACCGCCCTCGGAACATTCTTCCTGGTCATCCTCCTTGCGATGGTCGCTTTGCAGCGGCTCTACCTTGGTCAAAGATCTTTCGTCACGGTGACGGGCAGGAGCTTCAGCACGAGGCCCATCTCTCTGGGCCGCTGGAGGTATCCGGTCTTCGCCGTGGTTCTTTTGATCGCGCTCAGCATCACGCTGTTGCCTACCGCTTTTCTGCTTCTCGGTACCTTCATGAAACTTTTCGGCTTCTTTAATATTGCGAATCCCTTCACCCTGAATAATTGGAAGGATGTTTTGTCCGACCCGATTCTCTTGCGCTCTCTGAAGAATACCCTGGTGTTAGGCTTTTCGTCTGCCGGGTTGGGAATCGTCGTCAGTTCTTTAATCGCTTATGTCATCGTGAAGTCGCGGTTCAAAGCGCGGGCTGTGCTGGATTTTCTCTCCTGGCTGCCGTGGTCGATCCCCGGCATACTGCTTGGCATGGCGCTGCTCTGGACTTTTCTTTTGATCCATAAAATCGTGCCGATCTACGGCACCATGGGAGCTTTGGTCATGGCGATGGCCATCAGCGGCTTGCCCGTTTGTGTGCAGGTGATGAAAAGCTTTCTCATGCAATTGGGGGATGAGTTGGAAGAGGCCTCGATGGTGGCAGGGGCTTCCTGGCTCACCACCTATCGCCGCATCATTCTGCCGCTGCTGTTGCCCTGCGTGATCGTAGTCGGTCTGCTGGAGTTCATATCAGCCGCACGGAATATCAGCACCGTGGTCCTCCTTGCTACCGGGCAAACCAGGCCGCTTTCCCTATTGATGCTCGACTTCGCCGCGGGAGCGGAGCTGGAGCGAGCGACTGTGGTGGCGATGATCATTGTCGCGATAGTCGTCGTGGCCGCATTGAGCGCTCGCTCTCTGGGGGGCCAGTTCAGTATCCGAGGATGAAGTGGTCTCCCCTCAATGCTTTTTATGCCCGAAGGTGCCGGCATAATCGCGCTGGAGAGACCCGGGAATGAAGGTTTCTTCGAGCTTTCGGATCTTGTCGATATCGAGAAGCGGCTCGCTGGCGCGCGGCACAACTCCCCATCGGCTGGCCTGGGCGCGCCTGTTCCATTCTTCCGAGGCTGCCGGGCCTCGCTCTTTAAATTCATGCATGAGATCCCATGTAGCCTGAAGGCCGTGGGCCGTTGTGAGACTCGGAAAAAGAACAGCGGCCGCGCCGAGATTTCGAAACTCCTCGAACGTCGGGGAAGGAGGCGGACCGTAATATGGGGCGATGACGGGGGCCGGAATCCTTCGGCACGCCTCTTGGATCTCTTCCCGTGATCCCAACGTATTCACCCAGATCGCGTCCACACCGGCCTCTTTCACATAAGCCACCGAACGCTCCAGCGCGCCCTCGAAGCTCCCGCCCTCCGAGCCGATGGAATCGCAACGCGCGCAGATAATGAAATCCGGGTCCAGCTCATTTTTTGCCGCGACCGCGGCCTTGTATTTGCCGACGGCCTCCTCGAGAGAGATGCAGCGCCGCCCGGCCAACGTTCCTGACTTTTTGGGCGCCTCCTGATCTTCGATGTGTAATCCCGCAACGCCCGCTCGAAGGTATTGCTGGACTGTGTGGTAGACATTCACGGCGTTGCCGTAGCCTGTGTCAGCGTCCGCAAAGATCGGCACGTTGCAGCCTGTGGCGAGCCGCCGCGCTGCTTCAACCATTTCGCCTAATCCGATGAGGCCCACATCCGGAAGCCCGTAGAGATAGGCGGCTATCTGCGAGCCGGCCATGAAGAAAGCCTCATAGCCCAGGGCTTCGGCCATTCTTGCATGAAGCGGGCTGAAACCGCCGGGCATGACGAGCAGCTCAGGACGCTTCAAGAGTTCCCGAAAACGGGTGGTGATTTTTGTTGCCATAGCGGTAGATCCTTATCACAACTCTTTTCATCATTCATCCCTCATCCTTCATCCTTTAGTCTCGGCACCACCAACACGAACACGATTCACGGCTTTTATCCCAGTGCTCTTTAAGCCGCTCGCTGAATGGCGTAAGGTTGCGACGGACATCCACGGCAAGGCGCTGCCCTGCGGACACTACATTCCCGAGGAGGTGCCCGACCGGCTCGTGGACGAGCTGTTGGATTTCTTCAAAGGAGGTTCGTGATGAAGACGTACCGCATCGCCGTGATTGCAGGTGACGGCATCGGCCGGGAGGTCGTGCCGGAGGGCGTGCGCGTCCTCGAAGCCGCCGGGCGCAGGTTCGGCATCGCGTTCAAGTGGGACGAGTACCCGTGGAGCTGCGAGTACCGCTTGAAGCACGGCCGCATGATACCGGAGGACGGGCTCGACACGATCCGGCACCACGACGCGATCTTCTTCGGGGCATGCGGGTTCCCCGGCGTGCCGGACCACATCTCGCTTTGGGAGCTGCTGATCCCGATGCGCCGGCAGTTCGATCTCTACGTCAACTTGCGGCCCGTCCGCCTCATGCCGGGCATCCGGTCGCCGCTCGAGGGCCGGAACGTCGGCGACATCGACTTCTTGGTCGTGCGTGAGAACACCGAAGGGGAGTACTCCTCGATCGGCGGCCGGATTTTCGAGGGGAGCGCGCGCGAGACAGTGGTGCAGACGGCGACGTTCACGCGGCACGGCGTCGACCGCATCCTCAAGTACGCCTTCGAACTGGCACAGAGCCGCCCGAAAAAACATCTAACCTCAGCGACGAAGTCGAACGGCATCACGATCACCATGCCCTACTGGGACGAACGCGTGCGCGCGATGGCCGCGAAGTATCCCGACGTGAAGTGGGATCAGTACCACATCGACATTCTGACCGCGCACTTCGTGCAGCACCCCGATTGGTTCGACGTCGTGGTGGCGTCCAACCTCTTCGGCGACATCCTCTCCGACCTCGGCCCCGCTTGTGCCGGCACGATCGGCATCGCACCGTCGGGCAACATTAACCCCGAGCACGAGTACCCGTCGCTGTTCGAGCCGGTGCACGGCTCAGCACCCGACATCGCCGGCAAGAAGATCGCCAACCCGATTGGTCAGATCTGGTCGGGCGCGATGATGCTCGAGCACCTCGGCGATAAGAACGCTGCAAATGCGACCGTGAAGGCGATCGAGACGGTGCTGACGGAGGGTCCGCGCACGCGGGACATCGGCGGGATGGCGAGCACGGACGAGGTCGGGAAGGCGATCGCGGCGGCACTCTGACTGTGCCCCCGACCATATCGCCGCGCGCCGGGAGGCGAGACCGATTTCGAAATCTTCCCGGGCTGCGAGCAGCGCTGGATTATTCACCCGGGACCGCAGACGGACCGAATCGTTGAGAACCGCGTTGAGGTCAGAGCAAGAGGTCAGATTTCTACGACTCAACAATTTAACGAAGCAATCCGAACTGGAAGTTACTTCAGGATCTGCTCGGCGAATTTTGCTGAGGGGGCTCTCACCCGTGTGTACTTGTCTTCCAGGTGGTTCCTCACCCTGTGGTATTCTTCCACGGTCAGGACATCTTTCGCCGCCTGGACGCCGTGCTCCTGGAGCCATTTCGTGTCCACGTCGAGGCGACGTGTCGATTGATGCATGACCTTAACGTAAAGCTCCTGTCCCTCTTTCGAGAGCAACCAATTGACGAACACTTTAGCCGCATAAGGATGGGGAGGATTTTTTACGATCCCGATCACGCCGGAGCCGTTGCTCGACGGCGCTCCCTCTTTTAGCGGCGGAAGTTCCTTGATCGGCAGGTTGGCGTTGAGAAAACCCTCGAGGGTGTAAAAGCTGACACCGAGAGCAATTGCCAGTTTGCCTTTTGCCAGGGCGTCGGCCAGTTGGCGTTGATCTCTGCTTACAAACAAATCCTGTTGAACAAGCTTTCTCAGGTAGCCCTCTCCCTTAACGTCCCAGAGAAAAGACCAGATGGATTGGCCTGAGCCGGGAGTCCTCGGGTCGAGAAATCCCACCTTGCCCTTCCACTTGGGATTCACGAAGTCGTCGAGCGAGCGAAGCTCCTCAGGTTTTGCTAAAGAGGTGTTGTACCAGAAGCCGCCGGTGCTGGCGTCGGCGATGAAAGAATAGAGGAAGCGTTTCGTTTTGACGTTATCCTCCCAGATGTGTCCTCCCCACCAATATTTTTCTTCCCTCACCTCGGGCAGAATTAGATTAGGCTCAAACGGCTCGACCATCCCGTCTTCCACGAGCGACTCATAGGTGCCCGATCCTCCGATGAAGACGTCGAAGTATTTGACTCCGGCTTTGTATTCCGCAGCGATCCTGCTCGCGTTTTGCGGACCTCTCGCTACCAGCAGCTCCATATCGACGCCGAATTTTGGCTTGAAAACCGCTTCCAACTGTGTTCTCAGCTCGGCCCGCGCGGGAATGCCCACGACGATCTTGCCCTCTTTTTTGGCCTCTTGCAGACTCCTTTCCCATTCTTTTTTCCAATCGACCTGTGCCAGCGCATTTCCAACGGACGCCAGGAAAAATAACGCAGAGATAGCTGCCCAAATGAAGCACCATCTCTTTCGGGCTAGAAAAAACATGTCGTTCCTCCTTCGAGATCGGCCTACTTCAGGATCTGCTCGGCAAAATTGGCCGCGGGCATCCTGACTTTCGTATATTTATCCTCCAGATGGTTTCTCACCCGGTTGTACTCTTCCAGCATTAAAGAATCCTTGGCCGCCTGGGTGCCATAGTCCAGGAGCCAGCGGGTGTCCACGTCGAGGCGACGTGTCGATGACTTCATCACCTTCCCATAAAAATCTTGCCCCTCTTTGCTGAGAAGCCAGTTGATGAAGAGCTTGGCGCCATTCGGATGCGGCGGGTCTTTGACGATGCCGACAATGCCGAAGCCGTTGCTTGCAGGCAGTCCTTCCGTCGGCGTCGGCAGTTGCCGAACCGGCAAGCCGGATTTCAAAAACGGCTCATATTGCGAATAGCCGACGCCGATGCTGATGGCGAGCTTGCCTTTTGCCAGCGCATCGCCGATTTGGCGCAGGTCTCGGCTGACGAAGAGATTCTGTTGGACGAGCCTTTTAAGATAGGCCTCTCCTTTGATGTCCCAAAGAAACGACCACAACGATTGGCCCGAGCCGGGAACGCGAGGATCGCTGAGGCCGATCTTGCCTTTCCATTGCGGATTGAGAAAATCGTCGAATGAGCGAAGCTCCTCGGCTTTGGCCAAATCTGGATTGTACCACAGGCCCCCGGTGCCAACCTCGGCTATGAAAGAATAGAGGAAGCGCTTGGTACTGACATTATCTTCCCAGATGTGGCCGCCCCACCAGTTCTTTGGATCTTTAACTTCAGGCGGAATCATGTTCGGCTCCACGGGCTCGAGCATGCCCTCGTGCGCCAGGGAGACGGCCGTGCCGGTTCCGACGATCAGGGCATCGAAATAGCGCACGCCTGCTTTCTGCTCCGACGCAATCCTGCTTGCGTTGGCCGGACCCGGCGCCGGGACGAGCTCGATGTCGATGCCAAATTTCGGCTTAAACGCAGCCTCCAGCTGCTTTCTCAGCTCCGAGCTGGGAGGGATGGCGACGACCACCTTCCCTTCTTTCTTCGCCGCCGCCAGTGTCCTTTCGAAATCTATTTGCCATGCAGCTTTTCCCTCGGCGCCATAAACGGGTTGTAGATGAAGGAAAACGGCTAACGTGATCCCGACCGAGACTCGACTGAGCTTAAAGGTTTGCTTCAACCTAAGAGATTTCCGCATTGGCTGTTTCACTGAGGTGTCTAAAGTGCTGGCGCCAGGGGACACTGGCCGGGATGATTTCCGCTATGGAATCGATGTGCGGGAAGCGGTTCTTCGCAAGATCGCGGATGAGATGGGGAGGCTCCTTTCCTTCTTGGAAATCCTTTAAGACCTTAAGTAGATACCTGCGCAGCGCAATCACCGCCTTGTCGCTCACTCCCAGGTGTTCCTTACTGCGGTCGTAGATGGAACCCATGCTTTCCGTTGCGCAGGCATCGTGATTCAAAAAATCCTCGATGCCGGTGAAGCTGCTGGTTTTCTGAAGCTCTCGGTCCTGGAGGTAATTATTTCGCAGATTACGGATCCGCCGGTAATCCGGCCCTATCTGCTTCCGCCTGTGCACTTCCTCTTCGCGCACCGGCCGGCTCCTCTTGAAGCCGAAGTCGTAGCGCCAGGTATGGGTGTCGTCCACGGGCACGTACGTGTGGATCTCGAAACCGTCGAGCTCGCCACTCCGGCCGCCTGCGGGAATGCATCCTGAAAGAGGCATAACAAAACTTGACACGCGGACGTATTGCTTGTCCGCAGGCAGCCTTCTGATTGCGACCATCCTTACACCAAAGTCCGTCTCCTCGGTCTCGTAGGCCGGCGCGGTGTCGAGCTGGTAGAGCGCCTGGCCCGGGCTCGGGTTGAACGTGCGGTGAAGAAAGGAGAGGTGGGAGGAGTCGCATTCGCCCTCTAGCCCCTGCAGATAATTGCACTCCACGAGACACTTGGTCACATAGGTCTGATTCAGAGGGACTTGCGTCCACTCGTATTTGGGAAAGAGCGGCATCCTATTTTTCGGTCCCAGATAGGCGAAAATGATCCCTGCCGCTACATGGGTTGGGTAGGCCGGGTGGTGGATCTTGTTTCTGAAATCGCCTTCCGGCGACTCCGCCGGCGTCTCAAGCACGTTTCCATCCACGTCGTACTTCCAGCCGTGGTAGATGCAGCGCAGCCCGCACTCCTCATTGCGCCCGTAAAAGAGAGATGTCCCGCGGTGAGAGCAGTGCTCATCTAAAAGTCCGATTCTTCCCCGGCTGTCACGAATGGCCACCAGCTCCTCTCCCATGAGCCTGACCCTAACCGGAGGGCAGTCCGGCTCGGGGATTTCCTCGGACAGCAGCGCGGGGATCCAGTACCGGCGGATCAGCTCGCCCATGGGAGTGCCGGGGCCCGTGCGTGTCAGCAGCTCGTTCTGCTCCTTAGGAAGCATCCTGATCTCTCCTTGAAAGAATTCTAACTCTCCAGCGTCGCGTCGGCGAATATCTCTCTGTAGGAAAGTTCCGAGCGGATCATCCCCTGCTCGTAATTGTATGTGATAAGAGTGTCGATGGTGCTTTTGTTGGCCTTGATCCCGTATTTCCACGGGTCGCCCCAGCGCTCGGATTGTTCCTTCATCCTCTCGCGCAAGTAGACGACGGAGAAGCCGCCTCTGTCGCTTAGAATGTCTTCGTACGCCGTTTTCTTTGCCTGTTCAAACGCCGTGTAGAGTTTTCCGGCGAGGTCGGGATAGTGCAGGTTGAGTTTCTTGCTCATCACGATGATGTGGACCGGAGTGAAGATGCCGGTTTCGCGGTAGAGCCTTTCGTCTTCTTCCATGTACTTGGGGAAAAGCCGCTTCACCTTTGAACTTTTCTCGAGAGTGTCGAAGAGCTTGGCATCGGAGACGTCCGTGATCATCGCGTCCACCTCTGCGTCCATCAGCCTGTCGACTACGCTTTTCTGCGCGTCAACATACTCGATCTTCGCATCCCTGTCGTAGTTGGGAAAAACCTCCTTGATTTGCGCCACCCATTGCATCTTAGAGACGTCGACACCGTGCCTGTGCTTGAGGAGTCCTCTCGCCCAAACGCTGATGGCCGTCCTATACTGCCGTGTCCCGATCTTCTTACCTTCCAAATCCCTGGGGGAATTAATTCCTGAGTTCGCACGGCAAAAAATAAATGGATGGACGGGCTTTCGCTTCGAGAAGACAGGCAGGCCGATCAGTTGCCAGCCGGCGTCGATGGCCGGAAGGAAATAACCCAAATTCAGATCGCAAAGACCGAAGTCTCCCTCTCTCAGCTGAGGGTTGTCAGTGAAGACCATCGAGGAGATCTTGGTGGGCTTAAGTACGACCCCGTCGATCTTCACCCTGCCCTCAAAAAAGGGCATGGTAATGTCGTAGCGCATCTCGGGGAATCCAATTTCCAATTCGTTCGACATGTTTTATTCCCGCGTGGCTCCTTTGCTGGCCGGCTCGGCTTTCGCCGCTTTCACGCTACTCCAAGACACCCTCACCGGCAAACGCTGAAATACGCTCCGCGCTGTAACCAAGAACCCCCCGCAAAACCTCCTCGTTGTCGCGCCCAAGCTCCGGAAACTCCCATTGGGGCTTGACTGCACAGTCGGCAAACCGGAGCGGAAAACCAGGAAGGACAACGCGTCCCAATCTCTGATTATCCACCTCGACAAGAAAGCCTCGCTCTCTGAGATGAGAGTCCGCAACCAGATCGGCGCCGTTTTGCACGACACCACCGGGAACACCGACCTGCTGCAATGCCTCCATGACTTCGTAGCAATCTCTTTCTCGGGTCCATCTTTCTATCAAAGCGTTCAGCTCGTCTCGGTAGCGCATACGGCTTTCAAAGGCGTTGAAGCGTTGATCCTGCGCAAGCTCCTGCCCGAGCAGTTTTCCCAGAGCCCGCCACTGCTCGTCAGTCTCAACGGCGATGACGCACCATCGGTCCTCTCCCTTGCAGCGAAAGCAGCCATGCGGCGCGGCGAAGGGACAATCGTTTCCAATCGGATCCACGTCGTGCCCGTGCGCTTCCGCTTCGATCAAGCTGGCGCCGATCATGTAGGCCGTCGCCTCGGCCTGCGACAGGTCGATGGAAGCGCCTCGTTGGGCGCGATCACGATACAGCACGCCGGCGACGATGAGGATCGCGGACAGCACCCCGGACACGTAATCAGGATACACTGTTTGAGAGCCAATAGGCGGGTCGGTATTGCCCGGATGGTTCCAGAGATAGGTAAGCCCGGTAAACGCGGTAATGTTGGTCCCCACGGTGGAGTAATGCCTCTTCGGTCCGCTGCCGCCCAGGCCCGGCATCCTCAAAGCGATGATGTCCGGCTTAACTCGACACAGATCGTGATAACCCAAACCGAGCTTGGACATCACATCCGCGCTGAAGTTGTCGATCACCGCGTCTGAGTGGCGCGCCAAATCCATAATGACATCGGTTCCCTTGGGATGCTTGAGATTCACCGTGATCGATCGCTTGTTGCGATTAAACTCCAGAAAGCGAGGAGACAGGTTTGGATCTTCGCCAGTGCCAAAAAATCGGAATGGATCCAGCCCGCCTCGACGGGATTCCACTTTGATGACGTCCGCGCCGAGCTCCGCCAACAGCGTCGTACCATAAGGACCGGCAAGGACATGGTCGAAACTCAGAACCCGCATCCCGTCTAGCGGTGAGCCTCCCCGGCTCCCCTCAGGCAAAGCGTCCGCTTTCTTTCCCGCTTCGGTGGCGTCTTGATGCCGATCATCCTCGCGCCAATTGTCGAGAGCCGGGGCCGGGCGAAGCGCTGGCCGGGAGTCGTCGATCAAAAATGGCGCAGCTGGCTGCTCGACCGCGCCAAAATCGGGATAGTCAACCGGGACGACGAAACCGCGCGCTCGAACCTGCTCGTCGCTGGTAAAATTCCTCGGGCTGTTGACCGGAAGGCAAGGAATCCCGCGTGATTGGAACAGCGCCGTCAACTCCTCCTTGCCATGCCTTCTGGTAAAGGCTTCGACCAGTTGATTGATGCTTTCGACGCGGGCTCGGCGGAACAGGTTGTTCTGCCACTCCGGAGCCTCCCACTCAGCAGGATGATCCGCCCAGACCTCCAGAAATATCTTCCAGTGCTGGCGAGTCACGTAGAGATAAACATGACCGTCCCGACAGGGAAAGATCCTGGCTGGAGCCACCTGCCCGTGCTGACTTCCCTGCCGCTTAAGAATTTGCCCTTCATTCGCATATAGGCGTATCACATGCTCCTGCGTCGCCAATGCCTCCTGCATCGACACCTCCACGTAGTCTCCTCGCCCAACCCGCTCACGGCGGTATATCGCGGCCAGAACTCCAAGCGCGGCGAACAGGCTGGCAAAATAGTAGGCTTGGGTCTCGGGCGGCTTGCAGGGAGGCAGAGAGGGTTCGCCGGCAATGTAGAGGAGTCCGCTCATCGCAAGCGCGACCATATCCGTGCAAGCGAAATTTCGTCTTGCTCCGGTCTGCCCGAATCCGCTGATCGACGCCATAACCAGTCGCGGGTTGACAGCGGCCAGGCTTCGGTACTCCAACCCCACCGCTTCCATGAAGCCGGGTGAGAAGCTCTCCAACACCACGTCGGCCTTTTCTACGAGGCGAATAAAGGCCTCTCGGCCGGCCGCTTCTTTTAGATCGAGGAGCGTGCTTGCCTTGTTGGCATTCAGGTGAGCAAACGGAGCGCTCAGGAGCGAACCCTTTGGTGACTCGATGAATGGCCTCAGTTTCCTGACGGGATCGCCGCCAGCGGGCTCGATCTTGATCACTTCCATGCCAAGATCGGCCAGGAGCCGGCCGCAGAGCTGGCCTTTGAGGTCGGTGAGATCCAGAGCCCGATATCCGTGTAAAAAGGCAGACGGCGCATTCATAGTTTCAGTTAATTTCCATTTCCGGGTTTGCCGGAGTCATGCGGCTGGTTCGAGAAAGGAGGCACGCAGCGTAAGCGATGGATAACGAAGTGTCAGCGATCAATCTGTTCCAAAAATCCCGAGCGGTGAATCTCTTCCAGCAAGCTCAGGTCCGAATAATCGGTTTCGCTGACGCTCCTGGCTTGCGGGTAACGGCGACCGACGACGTCGAGAAGAAAGCGCACCGATTTAGGATCAGGGCGCAACCCTCTTTCGACGCGGCCTGAGATCTCGCCGTAAAAGTGCCCCAGCACTTCCTCGTCACGATTCCCCAGATAATCGGAGAAAATCCGAACCGGCTCTTCCTGGTGAGTCAACAGATAGTGAATGCCTTCCATATACCCCTTCAGGAATCGCAAAAGGGTCCCCCGGCTTTTCTGCGCAAACGCCCTCGTCGTATTGATTCCCCCGGCCATTAACGGAACGTCGACTTTGGAGAAGATTTTCAATCCCGCACGCGCAGCGACAAAATCATACGGTGGGGTTATCATCGCCGCTATGATGAGTCCCTTTTGCAGCGCAGCCACCCGCGCTGGAGGACCGCCGCCTATGGATAAAAATTTGACATCATCTTTCGGATCGACTCCGTTGTCCAATAGGAGCTGAGAAAGCCGCACCTCAAGAGAACTCAAGCCTCCACTCCCAATTCCTATGATCTTGCCTTTCAGTTGGCCGAACGATGAGATATTTTGCTGCGTTACCAACGAAGAGCCAAGAGAGTTCGTCGTGGCCCCAAGCCTGATCAAGTCTGCTCCTTTGATCATGGCGATCGCGCTTTCCGTGTCGGATCCTAAGAGAATCTGTGTGCTTCCCGACAACAGAGACGGCACGGTCACGCCCGTTGATGATAGATAGATGAGCTCGATATCCAGACCGTTTTTCTGCCAAAAACCTTTCTTCGATGCGACCCAGGCGGGACTCAAAGCGGTGGCAAGCGAAGGGAAGCCGACCTGAAGCTTTTCCGCCCCATAAACCGAAATTTCCGAGAAGTCCAAAAAAAGGCTCAGGATGAAGATCCCGATGATAAAACGCTTCATCTTACTGCGCATGGTTTAGAAAATATTCAATGTTTCTTTTGACCATCCACGTTTTTCCTAGATGGGTATAGTCACCGCTTTTCATGTGGGATTCGATCTCGGCTGCGCTCTTCCCGCCTGACCTTATTTCCATAAGCCGGCGGTGAAAATCTTCCAAATAATTGCGAAATTGTAAAAATGCCGCTTTGTACAATGCATTTCCCTTGACAACGGGTCCGTGTCCGGGGACAACGTGAGCAAAGTTTTCCCTCAGTAAAATATCGATGCTTTGGATCCAGTTTGCGATGTTGCCGTAAATGGTGACTGGATGAACTTCCGTGTATAACAGGTCCCCGGCAAACAATATCTCCTGTTTATCCAGGATCGCGATAGCGTCGCCCCTGCTGTGACTTTTCCCCCGGTAAGCCGAGTAAACAAGGCGAATGCCAAATCCTGGCAGATGTAGGGTGGTTGCCTGGCTAAAAGAGATGTGCGGCATCCCCATCTTCAAGTCCGGAAAACGATTCTTGAGCTCGGGCGCGCGACCGGCCATTTCAGCAAACTTAGCCTCTCCGTCTTCTTTTAATGCCTGCCAGCAGCCCTCGCTACCGATCACGATGGCCCCATTCCTTGCGAAATAATCATTGGCGGAGCTGTGATCGAAATTTTCATGGGTGTTAAAAAGATAACGGACTGTAGTGCAACCGGTTTCCTTTAAGGCGGCTTCTATTTCGTCCATTCTCCGTATGTCGGCATCGATAAGAAGGGCGGAGCCATCCTCCCCTTTTACAATCCCAAAATTGGTTGCGCCTTCAGGTCCGACAACGGCAAAAATGGATTCGTGTAACTGGTAGATATTAGCAACACTCTTCTCCATTCACCCTACTCCGTGACCATAAAATAAAACTTGCTGTAGCGTGCGCAGACAAAAGGCCCGCGCACTAACCGTCAGCCGCCGTTTCGACAAATTATCTTTCCTTCTTTTTGTCCTCCCTTTCTTGATAAGAGAGACTTCCCCCGCCCTTCTGAGATTTCAGATACCCATTCACATCGCCCAACGGATCGGTATAGGATCGCATTCGGTAACTGACCAGCTCGTCGATGCGCAAGGCCTTGCTAAACTCCACGTCTCTCTCCATATAAGCCGCGATTTTAGCGTGTTCCAGGGCAGTGGGATTTCTTGTCGCGATCTCTTTCGCAAGACCAAGAGCAGTATCCATCAGCGCTGCATCAGGGACGACCTCGCTTACCAAGCCGATTTTTTCAGCCTGATCCGCGGTCAAATTTCTCCCGGTAATTTGAATGTAAAAGGCCTTCTTCACCGGGATTCCAGTGTGGAAAAGAGTTGAGGTCGCGGTTTGACCGAAGCTTCCCCGGATAATCTCAGGCATGCCGAACTTCGCCGACTGGGCGGCAATGGCCAGGTCATGGCCGTTCAACAGAGCGAGGCCGCCGCCGAGGCAATAGCCGTTGACCGCGGCAAGGGTGACCTGCGGCATGAGACGGAGCACATTGATGATTTTTTGCACCGTACTTTCTTCGTACCACCTTCTTCTTCGAGTCCACGACTCCCGAAGATCGTAAAGGTCCAAGCCGGAAGAATACGAATTTCCTGAACCGGTAGTCACAACGCACCGGATATGGTCGCTTTCCCGTATCTCCTCAAGGGCATCAAGGATCTGCTGTAGAAGGTCTTTACTCAGGGCGTTTCTCTTTTCCGGCCGATTCAAAGTAAGAACAGCGACGCCGTCCTGTTCCATCAACTTTTTTTCCAGCACCTTTTTATTTGCCAACTTCTCCTCTCCTTCTCTACGCGTTCTCGAGAAACATCTTTAAGTACGGAGCATTTCTGAACCAGCACTGTTGCTCGGTACGGGATTAACACCCTGGACCGCCTTTGTCAATTTTTAAGGCGGTTATTACCTTGCTGTGAGTTTTTGGTGGTAGCACTGGTGAGAGCTGGATAGTGGAAAATAGGGGAAAAGAGCGGAAACGGGAAGCAAGAGAAGATTGCGATAGCTCTTTGATCTCTCGCCGCTTTTCTGCAAAAATGCAGAAAATTCGAGAATCAGCCTAGGGCCAATCGCACTCTAGAGGTCGGGGGTTCGAATCCCCTCGGCTCCACCA
>JAHFAP010000291.1 GCA_023250495.1 Deltaproteobacteria bacterium
GCTTCGGCCTCAGGCTCATGACCATCCGCGAAGATGAGATCGCCGCCGAGGCCATGGGAGTCGACACAGCGCGCTACAAACTCTACGCCTTCCTTCTCTCGGCGTTTATTCCTGGGGTGGTGGGCGGCCTCCACGCTCGCGATCAGGGGTACATCGAGCCGATCAGCGTCTTCCCGCTGCTCACCACCATCACTATGATCGTGATGGCGCTTTTCGGCGGCAAGGGAACTGTCTGGGGACCGGTCCTAGGCGCGGTACTGCTCTTCGTCTTTCAAGAACTCGTCTGGGCACGGTTCCTCTACCTCCATCAAATTCTTTTCGGCGCCATCATCATCTTCGTGGTGCTCCTGATGCCTCGCGGTATCCTCGGGGTTCTCCAGCAACGCTACCGCCTTCCACGGACTATTTGATGATGGAGAATTGCATCCTCGAGATACAAGAAATAACGAAGAGCTTCGGCGGCGTGACCGCCGTCGACCGCTGCTCTCTTAAGCTTACCCCTGGGAAGATTTATGGCCTCATTGGCCCCAACGGTTCGGGGAAAACCACACTATTTAACTGCATCACCGGACTGGAGCCGCGCGACGATGGAGAGATCCGCTACAAGGGGAAGCGTATCGACGGGCTCAAGCCTCACCAGGTGGCGCGCCGCGGCATCGGTCGCACATTCCAGATCATCCGGGTGTTTCCCGAGCTCACCGCCCTGGAGAATCTTTTAGTAGTCACATGGGAGCCCTTCGATGCGGCTCACCGCCGTGCGCAAGAGTTGCTCCGGTTCGTCACTCTCGACCGGCTCCAGAACGAGTACGCGGGAAACCTTTCTTACGGGCAACAGAAGCTCCTTGAGTTCGCCCGGGTATTAATGACGGACCCTGAGCTTATCCTACTCGACGAGCCCGCTGCCGGGGTCAACCGCACCTTGCTGAACGAACTCCTAGGGGCGATTCGGAACCTTCGCGCCCAGGGAAAGACAGTGTTCATTGTCGAGCATGACATGAAGGTCATCATGGATCTGTCCGAGAAAATCTTTGTCCTTAATTATGGGGAGAAGATTGCCGAGGGTCCGCCGGGCTTAATTCAATCAGACGAGCGCGTGATCGAGGCGTATTTTGGCCGTTGATGGCTATCTGCTGAAGGCGGACGGAATACACGCCAGCTACGGCAAGCTGGAAATCCTCCATGGGGTTAGTCTGGAGGTCCAGCCTCGGGAGCTGGTGAGTATCATCGGTCCGAACGGGGCCGGCAAGTCTACCGCCTTCAAGACAATTGTGGGGCTGCTACACCCGATGCCTGGCCGGGTCCTCTTCGACGGCCGGGACATCACCGGGCTCCTTCCCTACCAGGTTCTCCGCCTTGGCCTCGCCTACGTCCCCCAGGGAAGGATCGTATTCCCCCAAATGACAGTGCTTGAGAATCTAGAGATGGGGGCTTTTATTGAGACCGATTCGTCGCGCGTGAGGGAGGGGCTGGAACGAGTCTACGGACTTTTCCCCATCCTGGCCGAGCGGAGACAGCAAAAGGCCGGGACCATGTCCGGCGGGGAGCAGCAAATGCTAGCCATTGGCCGTTCCTTGATGACTACCCCAAAGCTGATTCTCCTGGACGAACCTTCTCTTGGCCTCTCCCCAAAGTTCGTCACGCTGATCTTCGAGAAGCTTATCGAGATGAAACGAGCGGGCTACACACTGGTGGTGGTGGAGCAAAACGCCGCCAAGGCCCTCTCGGTTGCTGATCGCGGTTATGTTCTTGAGCTCGGCCGCAACCGCTTCGAGGGAACCGGCCAGGCTCTGCTCAACGACCCTGAAGTCAAACGCCTCTACCTAGGCGGGTAAGGACAAATTGTAGGGTGGCCTTAACGATAGATTTCAACCTAGAGAGCAGAGGCCGGAATGAGCTGCAAGAGGTCTATGCTATTCGAGAATGATTAGTTGGGTCGCCACGTGGGGCAGGTGCAAGTGGCACCAGACGCGGAAGATTCCCGCCTTATCAGCGACGAACTCGACGGTCTCGGGCTTGCCCCGGTTGACAACCAGCTTCACCCCGAACTCGTCAATGGCCAACCCATGCTCCGCCGGGTCATCCTTCACGTTGTTGATCCCGCGGAGTCTGACGCGATCCCCTCTTTTTACAACCAGAGGCCCTGGCACCCAGATATTTGACCCTTCGTGTTTGATATTGACCAGCGTGAGTTCACGAGTCGCCTGCTGCGCTTCAACCTGTGTTAGCAGCACCGCCACGGCCAGAACTATCACGACTGACAGCGCTAGCCCAACCATCTGCCATCTCCTTTGGTTCTCCATACCTTTCCTCCTAGTGTTAATACCAGATCGCGTTCCTCCTAACACGATGTCTCGAGTCACGTCAAGGCAACCATTTCTTGACAGCCAAGGCAGGCATCGCTATAAGCCAGGCAAGAATGAGTCCGAATCTACTCCTGACCGCTTTCCTGGTGCTTCTACTTGGCTGGGCTGCCAGCATCTCTTATGGCGCTGATGCTGTACCGCGGGGCAAGGCGGTGTACGAGGCACATTGCACAGTCTGTCACGGGGTCACCGGTGACGGACAGGGCCCAGAGGCACATCGCTTCTTCACACGCCCGGCCGATCTTAGGCGTGGGAGTTTCAAATTCCGCTCAACCCCGAGCGGCTCCCTCCCAACAGACCAGGACCTTGAGCGGACGATCCGTCGCGGCCTGCCCGGCTCTGGAATGATCGCGCAAGATCATCTGAGTGATGCTGAGGTCCGAGAGGTGATCGCCTATCTAAAAACACTCTCGCCTCGGTGGGTTGAGAGCACTCCATCTAAGCCGATTAGCATCGCCCCACCAAGAAATCTCGATTCGCTCTTGGCTAAAGGAAAGGATCTCTTTAAGAAGGCCGGCTGCCCCGAGTGCCACGGCACGAGTGGCCGTGGTGACGGCCCTTCCGCCGGGACACTGACGAGCGGCGGGCGACCGACGCGCCCCGCAGATCTAACGCGTCGACCCTTTAAAGGGGGCGACCAGCCCGAAGATATATACCGGGCGCTTGCGGCCGGCATCGACGGTACGCCGATGCCCTCCTATCGGGACGCCCTCGAAGAGGAAGAGATTTGGGCCCTCGCCGTCTATGTCACGCGCCTGGCTACTCCCGGAGCCCGGCCTCTGCTAACCGATGACGAGCGCATCGGCCGTGAAGTTGGGGCCAAGCAACAGCCCAGACGGCGGCGCTGATGATCATTGTTACTTATCAAAGATAAATCATCCCATTGTATCTCACTTCCAGCCGATTGGGTCATAACCTTTTTCGCGCAGGCAACGGTTGACGAAGTTCTTGTAGACTGGACTTGGTTGCCGAGACTGGGATGCTCCTCTAAAGAGACCCCGGGTCATGCCTGCGGCGGCGCCGCCTGCTGCTCCCGCTGCAGCGCCGCGACCGGCATTCCCTACCACGGCACCTCCAGCGGCACCTCCGGCAGCGCCGATAGCAGCTCCAGCTCCTGCACCAGTCGCCGCACTCCCAGCGATATCCGCCTCACGTCCACCGGAGGAAACGTATTCTTCGGCTCGCCGCATGCAGTCGTCGATGTCCTGCTCGGCCACGTTAGACCCTACCTGCTTCAAGTGTACATTCGGATACAAAACCGGCCGCTGAACCCCACAGGCCGTGAGACTAAACAAGAGAGACGAGAGCAAAATAATTTCAACCGTCAATGGACGGGCAAGCTTAAATCCACCAAACTCTTTCCC
>JAHFAP010000098.1 GCA_023250495.1 Deltaproteobacteria bacterium
CCGTGCGCATCACCCATCTCCCGACGAACATCGTGGTCGCCTGCCAGAACGAGCGCTCGCAGCACAAGAACAAGGCGATGGCCATGAAGATCCTGCGCTCGCGCCTCTACGAGCTGGAGCTGGAGAAGCAGCGCGAGCGAATGGAGACTTTCCATAAGACCAAAAAAGACATCGCCTGGGGGAGTCAGATCCGCTCGTACGTTCTTCACCCATACCGCATGGTCAAGGATCACCGCACCAACGTCGAGGTGGGCGACGCGGACCGGGTTCTGGACGGCGACCTCGACCGCTTTATTCAGGCATATTTGCTTCAGGTGAGCGAGAGCCAGACGGCTTCCTAACACTCTCCGCCATTAGAGTCGTGACCAGCGCCGAATGATCCGGAAAAGCCCAGGCTATGCTGTCGCCGCTCTCTATACCAGCGGCGCCCTCTGGAATATCTGCATGGGAATGTTGCAGGTTCTGGTGCCGCTTTATGCTCTGTCCCTGGGCTTTTCGATCATCAAAATAAGCAGCCTCGTCTCCCTGCCGGTCTTGGTGGAATTGGTCGTCCGGTTCGGCGGGAGCGCGATCTCGGACCGTTTTGGCGAGCGGCGCGTTCTTCAGATCTGTTTTCTTCTCATGGCATTATCGGGAGCGACACTCCTGGCGGCGGATCGATACATTCACCTCGCGCTGGCGCAGGCGCTCGCTTTTTGCTCCCGCAGCACCTTTTGGACATCAATTCAATCTTTAGGAAGCCAACTGCCTGGCTCTGACTTGGGGAAGAAATTGGGCCGTCTCTACGCCTGGAACTCCGGAGGCGGAGTCATTGGCTTGAGTGTGGGCGGCGCAGTCTTGGCGCTCTTAGGTTTCGAGAAGGCTTTTATAGTTCTCACCGCCGCGGCCATTTTCTGTGTGATATTAAGTCTGGTCTTTCCGCGTGTTGAGCCCAAGCCGAGCGGGCGCACCCTATGGCAAATTATGACAGGAATCGGGCGATTTCTCGGCTACCGGCATATTGGGCTCGGGATCTCAGTCTCCTTTGCGGCGGCTCTGCCCTCGACTCTTGGCCAGGCCCTTTATCCCCTCTACCTGGCGTTTTTGGGCTACGAAGAGCAGTGGATCGGACTGCTGGTCTCTTTGCGTGTCTTCGGCCCGCTGGTGATCGGCTTGATGTTGGGCTCTTTGATCACCATTTCCCGTCAGAGAGGAATTTACGCCTTCGGAATGGCGGGGCTCGGCGTTTTCTTGATCGCGACCGGGCTGGCGGAGAAGCCCCTGTCTCTTGCGTTCGTTATCGTAGCGCTGGGAGCGGCCGGGGGCTTCATGGATCTCCTGTATCAGGTACAGGCATCAGAATTCAGCAAAGCCGGCGATCGCGCTGTGGCGATGGCCAGCAGTGGGCTGGGTTGGATTCTTTGTCCTCTTATCACGCCGATGATCGTCGGCTGGTTGGCGCAGGTCCATGGGTTCCAGTTTGCCTTCCTGGCCGCCGGATTTTTTTTCTTGCTGATCGCGGCGGGAACTCGGCTCTGGCACCGGCTGCTGGCGCCAGGCGAAGCGAGCCCCGTGGGTCATTAAGGCGTTTGCGTTAGTGTTGACCAACCCGAGCGCAGCGCGAGTGGTAGATCTTGCGCAGCGGCGTGAATTTGTCCTATGGTGCCGCTCTGGGGAGGTTCACGATGATCCGGATGTATCACTGGCCCACCTGACCCTGGTGCCAGAAAGTGCGGATCGCACTTGCGGAGAAGAAAATCCCCTGGGAGCCGATTCCGGTCAATCTCAGGGCCAGGGAGCACAAGAGGCCGGAGTTCCTTGCTTTGAATCCGAACGGAACCGTCCCGGTGATACGGGACGACGACCTCGTGCTTTATGATTCGACCATCATCAACGAGTACCTGGAAGAGCGGCATCCGAAGCCGCCGCTGACCTTCCCCGATCCTCCGCGTCGCGCCAAGGTGCGTCAATGGGAGGACTTCGGAGACAATAACTTTTTGCGCCCGGCGGAAAACATTTTCATTCATCTGAAGGGCTGGCGCAGGTTCGAGGAAGAGCAAATTCAGAGCGTCGGCGAGAAAATGCTGGAAAGCCTCGCCTACGTCGATAAAGCACTGGAGGGCAGAGAATACCTCATGGACCGTTTTACTTACGCGGACATCTCTTTTGCTCCGAGAGTCATTATTCTCGATCGGCTTGGGATCTCCCTGCCACAGGGCTTGGTCAATGTCCGCGCCTGGATCGAGCGTCTCAGAGAAAGAGCCAGCCTCCAGAATTTAGAGCATTAAACAGATCGGCGAGAGTAATAGACGATGGAATACCGAACGTTAGGCAGAACCGGCTTGCGCGTGAGCGTGATCGGGCTCGGGACCATGGTGCATGCGGGCCACTTTGGCCCGATGAAAGATGAGGAGTCGCTCAGCGCCATCGACGCCGCGCTGGAGCTGGGCGTGAACTTCATAGATACCTCCGATGCCTACGGCGCTGGCTACTCGGAGACGCTGCTGGGAAAAGCGCTGAAAGGCAGGCGCGACAAGGTGATCCTCGCCACCAAGGGCGGGAACGTCATGGTCGGGCCGAACCGGGGAAAGCGAAACTTCGCTGTGGATTACATCGGCCGGGTCATGGAGGAGAGCCTCAAGCGTCTGCAGACCGACACTATCGACCTCTATCAACTCCACAACCCGAACGTAGACGTGATTCGCAGCGGGGAGATCTGGGAGCTGCTCGAACGGCGCAAGAAAGAGGGAAAGATTCGCCACTACGGAGTTTCCATCAACACGACGGAAGAGGGCGTGGCGGCGATCGAGGGTGGGCGCTCGGATACGATCCAGATAGAGTATAATCTGCTCGATCAAGAGGCCGCAGAGGAGGTTTTTCCTCTGGCTCGAAAGGCCAACATCGGCGTGATCGTACGGGTGCCGCTGCGGCGCAGCCTGCTTACCGGCAAGCTCAAGCCGGAGGATCAGCAGCAGTTCCACGGCGAGGATGTTCGCGCGCGCAACTTTGCCGGAGAGGTTTTCAAGCGAGAGCTGGCAAAAGTGGAGCGTCTGCGTTTCTTGGAAAAGCCGGGCAGGTCGCTGGCCCAGGCCGCTTTGGCCTTTTGCGCCGTCCACCCCGCCGTCAGCATTGTGATTGCAGGCGCTCGCGATGGCCGGCAGATGCGCGAGAACGCAGCCGCTGCCGATGTCAGGCTCTCTGCCGACGAGCTCCAGAGAGCCAAGGAGCTTTGGCGCAACGAATTTAACGCATGACCCAGCTCTAACACTCAGAGGAAATAAGATGCAGGATCATCATTGGAAGGACGGCGCAAAGATCGCCATTCTCGCAACCGTCATGTTTGAGACATGGTCCGAAGGTAAGGGTCCGGGCTACGCGCCGATGGCGACTCCCCTTAAGGAGGGAACCGAGGATCGACTCGGCGTCTCCTGGGGCGAGTATGGAGGCCGAACAGGCATCTGGCGTCTCATGCGGCTGCTTGCGGAGTTCGGCGTCTCGGCGACTGTCTGCCTTAGCGGAAGGTCGGCGGAGGTGTTTCCCGACGCCGTTAAGGAATTAAAAAAAAGGGGGCATGAACTGGCCGCTCACTCTTACACCCAGGACACGATCCTGCCTTATCTCTCGCCGGAGGAAGAGAGGGAAGTCATTCGCAAATGTCGCAAAGTCATCGAACAAACCGCGGGCGTCAGGCCCGTGGGCTGGCTTAGTCCCAGGTGTACCCCGACGGGCCACACAGCCAAATTCTTGGCCGAAGAGGGTTTCTTGTGGCACGGCGATTACAACGACACCGACCTGCCGTACGCTCTAAAGACTTCCAAAGGCACTCTGGTGGCGATCCCCCACAGCGACTTCACCGACAACCGGGTGCTGCGGGGCAGTCCGAGAGATTTTTACCAGGTCTATAAGGACACTTTGGATTTTCTCTACCAGAGCGAGCCGATGGGCATGATCAACCTTACTGTCCATGCCCACTTCAGCGGCCGTCCGCTCATGTCCGCCATGCTGGCGGAGGTGCTGCGCTACATGAAAGGCTTCCCGGGGGTCTGGTTTGCGCGCCACGACGAAATCGCCCGATGGGTTCTCAGCGGCGGAAAAAAACTCTAGGCGGCCACACCGCTTACTTTCCAAAGACCTCTTTTAGCAGATCGGTAACGCGTGCCGTTGGATTGGTGCGGATCTTCCGCTCTTCGTCTCCTAGCACGTGAAACAATCCGTCGAGAGCTTTCGTCACGACGTATTTATCAATGTCCACAGTCACGTTTTTGACAAAGGGGATGTCCTTGTACTGCCCGATCATCTCTTTATATTTCCGCGTTGCGCCGACTTCGTTCATGGAGCTCTCGACCACCGGACGGAACGCGGTCGCCAGTTTATCGCTGGTCCTGGATTTGAAATAGTCGGTCGCGGCCGTGTCGCTGCCAGAGAGAATCTTGCGGGCATCATCGAAGCTCATCTCTGTGATGGCGTCCCAGAAGATCTGTTTGGCGAAGGGGGCGGCGCGCTCGGCGGCCCGGTTCATGCTCAACACGAATTCATCCACCTGCGAGCCAAACCCCACGGCCCGCATCCCCCTCTCCACCGTGCGCAATTTGTCAGGCATCGGGATCTTGATCGCCGGGTTGCCGAAGTAGCCGTCGGTCCGCCCGGTCAGGTTGACGGTATTCTCGGCGCCGATCTGCAGCGCCTCTTTCAAGCCGGAGACAACTTTTGCGTTGCTAGGCGAGCCCGGTTGACCGGATCCCAGTCCCTTGAAGATCTGCTCGACCTGGGCCCCAGCCGGCACAGCACTCAGCGCCAACACCAAACCTACTATGATTAGACGAACCATCATCACGCGGATTTTTTCCCCTCTCCCTTCCCTCTCCCCCAACGGGGGAGAGGATTAAGGTGAGGGGGACCGAAGCGCCCCGTCAAAAGCTGCGATCTGCTGCGGAGAGAGGCTCCAGCCGGAGGCCTCACAGTCTTCGATCACCCGCTTGACTTTGTCGGTCTTCGGGATCGCGATGACATTCGGTTTAGAAATGCACCAGTTGAGAGCGACCTGGGACATGGTCTTGCCGGTCTCAGAGGCGACCCGCTGGAACACACCGAGCGCGCGCCTGTTTCTTAGCAGCGGTTTCGAGCTGAGCGCGCCTCTGTCCAATGGGCTGTAGGCGATCACGGTGATGTTGTTTTTTTGGCAGTAGGGCAGCATGTCTTCCTCGATGTCGCGGTTGACGAGGCTGTACTTGACCTGGTTGGAGACGATCTTGTGCTTCGTCATGCAGGCTTGAGCCTCTTGGAGATTCTTGAGGTAAAAGTTGCTTACGCCGATGAACCGCACCTTGCCCATCTCGACCAGCTTCTCCATGGCGCCCATCGTCTCTGAGATGGGCACGCTCGGATCGGGCCAGTGAACCTGGTAGAGATCGATGGTCTCCGTTCCCAGCCGCTTGAGACTATTCTCCGCCGCGCGCAGCACTTCCTCATAGCGCAGGTGATTGCCCGAAACCTTCGTCGCAATGAAGACCTCCTGCCGTCGGCCTTTGATCGCTTCGCCGACGGCCTCTTCGGTGCCGTACATCTCTGCGGTGTCGATCAGAAAGGCGCCGAGCTCGATAGCTTTTCTGAGCGGCTCGCTGCCGCCCCGGTACTGCCAGGTCCCGAAACCGATCTCCGGCACCTTGATCTCCGTTGTTCCCAGTTCCTTGAACTCCACGCATCACCTCAAGCTCGAAAATAGCCCAACGCCGCTCCTGTTGCAATTATTGCCGAATTTGTGGGAAAGGAAAGAGGAGTCAACGGAAGGAAAGTCCACTCCATCATGGCGCTCATGGCGATGTTCCAGCGGCATCTTCGTCTCAAGGTGATCTCACTGATCCTGGCCATTCTCATCTTGGGCTTCGGCGGCCTGGCGATCCTGAGCATACGGCGCGAGGCGGATGCGCTGGTGGCCGGGAACCGGGAGACGGCGACGCTGCTGGGCGCGGCGATCCAGAAAAGCATCGAGAACGGCATGATCGAGGGGCGTCCCGACATCATCCGCCGGCTGGTGCAGGAGCTTAAAAACGAGCTGAAAGATGTTCGCGTTCTCGACGTTTACCGGCGCAACGGCGTCGAGGCCTTCAGCGACCTCGAAACCGTGGAAGAGGTCAACACCGGCTTTGGGCTGAACGCCGACATGGTCGAGCGCATCTCCAAAATGCGCCGTGAGCCGGGCAAAAAGATCAGCGACCCGCTGTTTACGCGCGCGGTGGAGACAGTGGCGCCGCAGGAGAGCTACGAGACGGTCAACGGCGGCCGCGTGCTGACTCTGTTCCGTCCGCTGGAGAACCGCAAGGCGTGCCAGGACTGCCACGGCGAGGACCACAAGGTCCGCGGCATCGTCAGGGTGAGCCTCAGCCTCGACCGGCTGGACGCCGAGCTGCGCGCGGGCCGGAACCGCCAGCTTGTGGTTGTGCTCCTGACTATCTTTGGCGTTGCCGTCGCCCTAATGGTTTTCTTGGGCCGCGTGGTGCTGCGGCCGATCGCCCTGGTGGCCGCGGCCGCGCGCCGGATCGGCGGCGGGGAGTTCGAGGCGCGCGTGGCGATGCGGAGCCACGACGAGATCGGCGAGCTGGGCCAAGCCATCAACGACATGGCAGGCCGGCTCAAGAGCGCGCATGGCGATCTTGAGGCGCGCAATGTCGAGCTGGCCGGCGCGCTCGACAGCCTCAAAGAGTCGATGCAGAAGGTAGAGTTGCTCGAACAGGTAAAGGGCGAGCTGGTCAAGTTTGTCCCCGAAGCGGTCACGAAGCTGCTGGAGAAGAACCCGGACGCGCGCGAGCTGGAGAAGCGCGAGGCGGACGTCTCGGTCCTGTTTCTCGACGTGGAGGGCTATACCCGGCTCTCGGAGCAAATTCCAACCCAGCGGCTCAACCGAATGATCCAGGACTATTTTTCCAGCTTCCTCGAGATCATCCGCGCGCATCACGGCGATGTCAACGAAACGGCCGGCGACGGCCTGATGGTCATCTTCCAAAGCGAGGGAAGCACGGCGCCCCATGCGCTTAACGCCGCCGGCACTGCTTTCCAGTTGCTGGCGAGAGTGACGAGCCTCAACCGCGAGTTTATCGGGATCTACCCGGCGGTGGCGATCCACGTGGGGATCAACAGCGGCCCCGCGCTCGTGGGCGCGACCAAGCTGGACGCGGCGGGCGGCGGGCGCTGGACCTTCACCGCTTCCGGACCGACGACCAACCTCGCCGCCCGGGTCGCGGGGCTGGCAAAAGGGGGCGAGGTCATGGTAGGACCAGAAACTGCGGAGCGAATTAAAGAACGCTACGTACTGCAAGACGCGGGCGACCACCAGTTGAAGAATGTCTCTCAACCCGTGCACGTCTTCCGGCTGGTGCCTCCTGGCGTCTATGCGAAGATAGAAAACGCAACTGAAACCAAGGAGGGAGAAAAATGATCATCGAGATGCGAACCTATTTGCTGAAGCCGGGAACAACGGCTGCATTTGAAGAACGATTCGTGGAGGGTTTGTCCGCACGACTGCAATTTTCCAAGTTAGGAGGGCTCTGGCGCTCCGAAGTGGGGGGATTGAACCAAGTTGTTCATGTCTGGCCCTATGACAGCTTCGAAGATCGGGAGCGCATCGGTCAGGCGGCGAGAAAGACCGGGAAGTGGCCGCCCAACACCCATGAGTTTATCATTTTGCAAGAGAGTAAAATTCTCCAACCGGCACCTTTCTGCCCCCCGCTGGAAGAGCGGAAGCTCGGCAATCTTTATGAGTTTCGGACCTATACCTACAAGCCGGGAACCATGCCCACAGTGCTGGAGCGCTTTGGCAAAGTGATGCCGGGGCGCGTGAAGGTCTCGCCGCTAGTGGCAGCTTGGTCTAGTGCCATCGGGCCGCTCAATCAGTTCATTCACGTTTGGGCGTACAAAGATGCGGGGGAGCGTGAGCGGCTTCGCGCTGAAGCGTCAAAGACCGTCGAGGGGTGGCCTCCAGTGACAAGAGAGTTTATGGTCAAGCAGGAGAATATGCTGGTTGTGCCCGCGGCATGTTCGCCCCTGCACTGACAGAGGCGAGCGTCCTAATCATTCGCAGAGGAGATGTATGAAGCGGCTGATTCTCAGCACGTCGCTGTTGCTCCTTTTGATGATCTCCTGCTCCTGGGGCGCTGAAAGGATTCGAATCGGCTATAGCTCCATCAGCGGCTCTTATATCGGTATTTGGGTCGCTCACGATGCCGGGCTATTCGCCAGGGAGGGGCTTGAGGACCAGATTATTTTGATCCCCAGCGGCAGTCAGCTGGCCCAGGTGGTGGTCGCTGGGGAAGTCGACATCGCCGCTTTAAACGGCAGCTCTGCCATGGCCGCCGCCCTTCAAGGGGCCGATATCAAGGTCATCGGGAATACCACAAATAAGTTGATTTTTTCCATCTATGTTAGACCGGAGATCAAGAGCGTTGAGGGCCTCAAGGGGAAAAAGATCGGGGTTACGCGCTTCGGCTCTGCCACTGATATCTCCGCCCGGTATGCCCTTAGGAAGTACAACCTCGATCCCCAAAAGGACGTCACGATCCTTCAGATGGGGGCGATGAATTCCATCATGGGTGGACTCCAAGGCGGCTCCATTGACGCCGGCCTGGTCTCTCCGCCCACGCAATTTCTGGTTGATAAGCTTGGCTTTAAAGAGCTCGTTAGCATCACCGACATGGACATTGCCTTTCCCAATCCGTCGTTGATCGTGCAAGGAGGCATCATGAGAAGAAAGCCTGATCTAGTTGACAAATTCATGCACGCCTATGCGAGAGGCATCCACCGCGCCAGAAGCGACAGAGAATTGACTCTTAAGTCCATCGTAAAATACACCAGAGTCGAGGATCCTTTTCTCCTCCAGAAGGCCTACGATCTTTATGTCGGAAAGGTATTGGATAAGGCTCCCTACATTAATATGGTGGGCATGCAAAACGCTCTTGACGACCTGGCGAAAACAGTGCCCGCCGCCAAGACGGCAAAGCCCGAGCAGTTCATCGATTTCCGTTTTGTCGACAACCTGGAGAAGAGCGACCTGCTCAAAGAACTTTACCGCTGACAATCCGTCGGCTGGATTGCCTGTGGCCGGCTTCGGCTCCTTGACACGCGGGAGGAACACGATATATAGCACATCCCCGTCAATAGCGGCGCGCAAGCTCTGAAAGGGGGAAAAGTTCATGGTGGCAGAACGGTTCCAGATGTACATTGACGGCAAGTGGGTGGACGCCGAAGGCAGGAAGACCTTCGAAGTGATCAATCCGGCAGACAAGAGCGTTGTCGGCATTGTTCCCGATGCCGGAGTTGCCGAGACCCGCCGGGCGATCGAGGCTGCGGACCGTGCCTTCAGGAGCTGGTCGAAGACGCCGGCGAAGGAGCGCGGAGTGATTCTCAAGCGGGTTATGGATCTGATGGCGGAGGGGCGCGATGAGATCGCGCGTCTGGTCGTGCTAGAGAATGGGAAACCGTACGAAGAAGCGAAGGGCGAAGTGGGCTTCTCCATGGGTTATTTCGGCTGGTTCGCAGAAGAAGCGCGCCGCACCTACGGGGACATCGTCCCGTCGCCGTTCGCCCACAAAAGACTGTGGGTGACGCAACAGCCGGTGGGCGTCGTAGGGGCGATCACCCCTTGGAATTTTCCCGCGAACATGATCACGCGCAAGATCGCGCCAGCAATGGCCGCGGGATGTACAGTCGTCCTCAAGCCGGCTTCCGCGACGCCCATGACGGCCCTCGCGATTGCCCGTTGCGCCCAGGACGCGGGACTCCCACCGGGCGTGCTGAACATTGTTACCGCCTCGAAGTCTCGGCCGATCGGAGACGAGATGTTGAACAACCCTCTGGTGAAAAAGATCGGCTTCACCGGCTCCACCGCCGTGGGCAAAGGGCTCATGGAGCAGGCGGCCAAGCAGATCAAGCGGATCTCCTTCGAGCTGGGCGGCAACGCGCCCTTCATCATCTTCGACGACGCCGACTTCGACAAGGCGCTCGATGGGGCGATCGCCATGAAGTTCCTGCGCGTCGGCGGCCAGTCCTGCATCTGCGCCAACCGGATCTACGTGCAGGAGAGCATCGCGAGTGGCTTCATCCCGGCATTCGTGGAGAAGACCAAGGCGCTCAAGGTGGGGCTGGGCTTTGAGCCGGGCATGCAGGTCGGACCGCTCATCAACAGAGAAGCGCAGCAGAGCATGCAGGAGTTCGTCGACGATGCGGTCGCGCATGGGGCGAAGGTCTTGACCGGCGGCAAGCCCTACACGAAGCCGCCGCTCGATAAGGGCTTCTTCTTCGAACCCACGGTTCTCGTAGATGTCAAAGATGACACGCGCGTGTGCGTCGAGGAAATCTTCGGCCCTATTGCGCCGATCCTCACCTTTAAGACCGAAGAGGAGGTCATCCGCAGGGCCAACGAAACCACTTACGGATTGGCCTCGTACTTCTACAGCCGGGACATGGGGCGGATCGTGCGCGTCTCCGAGGGATTGGAGGCCGGTCTGGTCGGCGTCAATGACGCCGCGGGATACACCCACGAGATCCCCTTCGGCGGCTTCAAGGAAAGCGGTCTCGGGCGCGAGGGCGGACGCGAGGGGATCGAAGAATACATGGAAGTGAAATCTGTCGTCGTCGCCCTGCCCACCTGATCGGCGCTGCGCTTTTCAGAAAAGGTAGTTCCCGCCTCGTTCCTCTGCTATATGAGTGAGTATGCTCTACAAGAATTTCCTGCGCCCGCTGCTCTTTCTCCGGGACGCGGAAAAAACTCATGAGCAGAC